>QHBQ01000210.1 GCA_003243865.1 Candidatus Chloroheliales bacterium
CCCGGCCCCATCGTCGCCAGCCCGCCGGAGTTCGAGGCCAGCATCCCCCGCCGCAGCTTGACATCGCGGGCGTACCAGTCGGTAGAGGTGCCAGTGTCGGCGCAGACAATGCAATTATCGGGCAGGCGGGCGGATAGCTCCCAAAACACCCGCTGGGGGTTGAGTGGCTTCGCCTCGTTCATCGCCCGCGCCTCGACCACCTCCCACCAGCCCTTTATCTCCTTCTCGATCCCTTCGCGCCAGCCCCGCTCCGTTTTACGCTCCAGCAGCGGTAGCAGCGCCCTGAGCGTCTCCGTGCTATCGCCGACCAGACCTACCTCCATCGGGTAGCGGATACTGAGCATCTTGCCATCTATGTCAATCTGCACCCCCCGCGCCTGGCCCGGCTTGGGCAGGAACTCGGAATATGGGAAACTGCTGCCGATCATCAGCAGGGTATCGCAACCCATCATCATCTTCCAGCTTGGCTCCGTCCCCAACAGTCCGATTGAACCGGTGACGAACGGGAGGTCGTCGGGCAACACCGCTTTGCCGAGCAGCGCCTTCGCCACTCCCGCGCCGAGCAGGTCGGCCACCTTGATGACCTCATCCGCCGCACCCTTCGCCCCCGCGCCGATTAGCATCGCCACCTTCTGTCCCGCGTTCAGCACATCTGCCGCCCGCTTGATGTCCGCATCCTGGGGGATAATGCGCGGTGACGTATAGCCGAGGCCGGTGAAGATAGCGCCGTGTTCGCGCTTCGGCTGCGCCACCGCATCGAGGCGTTGCACGTCAATTGGCACAATCACGCAGGTAACCGTGCGCTCTACCTGGGCGATACGCATCGCGCGGTCAACCAACTGGCGCATCTGCGCTGGCACCGAGACGATATGCACGTACTCGTGGGCCACATCCTTGAACAGCGAAACGAGGTCAACCTCCTGCTGGTAATCGCCACCAATCGCGGTGCGCGCCTGCTGCCCGATGATCGCCACCACCGGCTGGTGATCCAGCTTTGCATCATACAGCCCGTTTAGCAGGTGGATCGCCCCCGGTCCCGAAGTAGCCAGACAGACACCGACTTCGCCGGTGAACTTGGCGTGGGCGCAGGCCATGAACGCGGCCATCTCCTCGTGACGCGCCTGCACGAACTTAACCTGGCAGCTTTCGCGGTTCAGCGCGCCCATGATACCGTTGATGCCGTCGCCGGGGTAGCCATAGATGCGCTTCACTCCCCACTCGGAGAGCCGCTTGAGCATAAAATCGCTGACCGTCTCACTCACCTTCGCGCCAACCTTTCTGCTGATTGTAGATCCTAGATCCTAGATTGTAGATTGTAGATTATGACGGTGGAGCAGCCCAGCTGCCAATGGCCGGGTAGCCAACGTTGTAGGCATGATTATTGCTGCTTGCAAGAGGCGTGCCGTGATTAGGGAACACTTGGAGGTTACTCGATTGATGCACAGCCCTGAAGACAATGTGCGCCTGGACAAGCTGCAGCGCGATACCTTCCAGTATTTCGTACACGAGGCCAACCCAGCTAACGGGTTGGTGCCGGACAGCACCAAACAGGATACGGCGGCCAGTATCGCGGCGGTTGGTCTCGGCCTGACCGCTTATGCAATTGGGGCCGAGCGTGGCTTCGTGTCCCGCAACGCGGCGGTTGCCCGCGTGCTGACCACCCTGCAATTTTTCTGGCATGGCCCGCAAGGCCCAGATGAGGACGCGATCGGCTACCACGGCTTTTACTACCATTTCCTCGACATGGAGAGCGGGCGGCGGGCCTGGAAGTCGGAGATCTCGACCATCGACTCGGCCTATTTGCTGGCGGGTGCGCTGACCGTCGCCGCTTATTTCGATCGCGACAATGCTGAAGAGCGCGAGATCCGTGAGTTGGCCGAAGGTCTCTACCGCCGCGCCGACTGGCATTGGGCGCAGAACGGCGGGCTAGCGGTGAGCCACGGCTGGACCCCGCAGCGCGGCTTCATCCGCTATCGTTGGCAAGGCTACAGTGAGGCGCTCATCCTCTACGTGCTAGGACTGGCCTCGCCCACCTTCCCGCTGCCTGCGGAGAGCTATACCGCCTGGACCAAGACGTATAAGTGGAAGCGTCTCTATGGCTACGATCTGCTCTACGCCGCGCCGCTGTTCATCCATCAGCTATCGCACGTCTGGATTGACTTTCGCGGCATCCAGGACGCGCCGATGCGCGCCCATCACAGCGACTACTTTGCGAACAGCGGCTACGCCACCCACGTGCAGCAGCAGTATGCCATCCGCAACACCCGCGGCTTTCGTGGCTACGGCGAGTGGGTCTGGGGCATTACCGCCAGCGACGGCCCCGGTCCTGCCAGCCGCAAGGTAGATGGGCGAGCGCGGAAGTTTCGTGCCTACCTGGCGCGGGGCATCCCCAATGGCCCCGACGACGGCACGGTCGCGCCCTGGGCGGTGGTTGCCTCGCTGCCGTTCGCGCCGGAGATCGTGCTGCCGACCATTGCCTACCTGAACGAGCACTACCCCAGCATGAGCAGCAAGTACGGCTTCAAGTGCAGCTTCAATCCCACCTTCCCCGCCGACCATACCGGTGGCTGGACCTCCGAGGGCTATTACGGCCTCGACCAGGGGCCAATCGTGATGATGATTGAGAACTATCGTTCGGGCTGGCTCTGGGATTTGCTGCGCCGCTGTGAATGGCTGACCACCGGCCTGCGCCGGGCGGGGTTCAGCGGCGGCTGGTTGGATACCACCTGGAACGCCAGTAGCAGTTCCCCTCCCCCTTTGGGGGAGGCTGGGTGAGGGAGTACAGCCCCTCATTTGACTGCTACTTTTACCGCCGTTCCAGTATGCGACCGCTAACCGAAACTAACTGGAGGAAACCTTGTCTAAACAATTCGCTGACAACTTCAAGTGGGGAGTAGCCACCTCCGCCTATCAGGTAGAGGGCGCAGTCCACGAGGATGGCAGGGGCGAGAGCATTTGGGATCGCTTCGCCAGCATCCCCGGCAAGATCAATGACGGATCCAGCGGCGCAATCGCCTGCGACCACTACCATCGCTGGGCGCAGGATCTCGACCTGATCGCCAGCCTGGGCCTCAACGCCTATCGCTTCTCGATCGCCTGGCCGCGCATCATTCCGCCGGGGCGCGGTGCGGTCAACGAGGCTGGGCTGGACTTCTACGATCGGCTGGTGGATGGCCTGCTGGGGCGCAACATCGCGCCGTGCGCCACCCTCTGCCACTGGGATCTGCCGCAGGCGCTGCAGGATGAGGGCGGCTGGGCCAACCGCGCCACCGTGGAGGCGTTCGTCGCCTACACCGACGCAGTTACCCGTCGCCTGGGCGATCGGGTGAAGTTGTGGATCACCCAGAACGAACCCTGGGTCGTCACGGTGAATGGTCACCTGCGCGGTCTGGATGCGCCCGGCCTGAGCGACCCCAATGTGGCCGCCCAAGTGAGCCACCACCTGCTGCTGTCGCACGGGCTGGCGGTGCCGATCATCCGCGCCAACAGCCGGGATGCTGATGTCGGCATCACCCTCAACCTCACCCCCGCCTACCCCGCCAGCGATCGCGAGGCCGACCGCCTTGCTACGGCTCAGAACGATCTGTTTACCAACCGCTGGTTCCTCGACCCGCTGTTCGGGCGCGGCTACCCGCAGGGATTGTGGCAGAGCTTCGCCGCCGACCCACCCCAGGCGCAACCCGGCGACATGGAGACCATCGCCGTGCCGACCGACTTCCTGGGGGTCAACTACTACACTCGCAGTGTGGTGCGCCAGGGCGAAGACGGCCAGCCGCAGATCGTCCATGTCCCAGACGCACTCTACACCGATACGGATTGGGAGGTATACCCCGCTGCGCTGACCGACCTGCTGCTGCGCCTGCACCGCGACTATGGGGCAAAGCAGCTGTACATCACCGAGAATGGCGCCGCCTTCGCCGACCAGCCCGACGCGAACGGCTACGTTGACGACGAGCCGCGCCGCGCCTACCTGGAAGCGCACCTCGCCGCCTGCAGCGCAGCCATCGCCCAGGGCGTGCCGCTAACGGGCTACTTCCTCTGGTCGCTGCTGGATAACTTCGAGTGGGGGAATGGCTATAGCAAGCGTTTCGGCATCACCTACGTTGACTTCGTCACTCAGAAGCGCACGCTCAAGCAGAGCGGCAAGTGGTACCGCGAGTTCGTGCAGGCCAACTCACCGCTGCGGGTTTAGGGGTTTGATCAATCAGCTGCTCGTGGTTGGTCACGACCTACGCCGTGCGAGTTCGGCGGCGGGCGGGATAACGTTGGTATGCTCTCTGCTGTATAGATGCCCACAAGGTGAACTGCCGAGCGCAACCTCGGCGTTATGGGTATGGCTGACCGGAAACCGGCGGCCAGAAAGTGAGGTAAGCACGTGGAAAGCAAGCTCAAGCTGCTGGGGCATCCCATCCACCCAATGCTGATCGTCCTGCCCCTGGGGCTGCTGGGGATGTCGGTCATCTTCGACATTATCTACCTGATTACCAACGACCCGGCCTGGACCTTTGTCGCCTTCTATATGATTGGCGCAGGGGTAATCGGCGGGCTGTTGGCCGCGATCTTCGGTCTGCTCGACTATCTGGCGATCCCAGCGGGTACGCGGGCCAAGAGCATCGGCATGATGCACGGCACTGGCAACCTGGTGGTGGTGATCCTCTTCGCGGTAAGCTGGTGGCTTCGCCTCGGTACGCCCGCCAATCCCGGCATTACGCCGATTATCCTCTCCATCGCTGGCGTGCTGATCTCCCTGGGTACTGCCTGGCTGGGCGGCGAGCTGGTTGACCGGATGCACGTAGGGGTGGACGAAGGCGGGCATCTCAATTCGCCCAGTTCGCTCAGTGGCCGCCCGGCCAGCGAGAGTGTGGCAGGCGCACCTGGCGTGGTGGCGAGGTAATCAGCGAGAACGGGGGTCGCCAAGGTGCAATCGCGAGCAAGGGTGGCAGCCAGGGCAGGCGCGGGCCTGGTCGGGAGTCTGGCGCTGGCCGCGTTGGCCTCGCGGCGGCGCAAACAACCGCCGCTGGCAACTGGGCTGACCCGGCTGAGTAGCATCGGCCTGCCCCGGCTGCTCCGCCTCGGCGTGACCATGAGCGTGCCGCCGCTGTGGGGCGAGATCGCCCTGCTGCACTTTCGCGGCAGCTTCCACAACCGCTTCATGTGGCTGCCAGTCGCGGGCTTGCCCGCCATCTTCCTCGGCGGCGCGGTCAGCGCCATCACCACTGATGAGCGCCGTTCGCGAATGATCTTCCGCCCCCTCGCCTGGACCATGGCGCTGGTCGGCACGGCAGGCACCTTCTTTCACCTGCGCGGCATGGCGCGACAGATGGGCGGCCTACGCAACTGGAAGTACAATGTCCTGACTGGCCCGCCCATTCCCGCGCCGCCGCAGGTGGCCCTCTTCGGGCTGATGGCGGCGCTGGCCTCCGCGCCACCCTCGCGGGGCGAAACCGCCCGCCTGCTGCGGCTTCTGAGTGTCGCCAACGCGGCCTCTTCGCTACTGCTGGCGGGTGAGGCGGGCTACAATCATTGGCTCGGTAACTACTTCAACAAGGTGATGTTCACCCCGGTCGTCCTCTGCCCGCTGCTCTCCACCGCCCAGCTTGCCAACCTCACTGGCCTGCACCCGATTCGCCCGCTGGTGACTTCGCTCTCGGCGGCGGCCACCGTTGCTGGCGTGGTTGGTTTCGGCTTTCATGTCAAGAACATCAGCGGCAGGCCGGGTGGTTTTTCCTGGCAGAACTTCTTCTACGGCCCGCCGGTGGTCGCGCCGCTGCAACTGACCGCGCAAGGCGTGATTGGCCTGCTGGCGGCGGCCTTCGAGGAGTAGCAATGAAGCTGAAGCAACTCACCACCAGTGTCTACCGCATCCCCACCGATCGCCCCGAAGCCGACGGTACGTTTGCCTGGGATGCAACCACGATGCTGCTGGTGGAGGCGGAGGCCGACTCTGGCGCACATGGGCTGGGCTTCAGCTACACCTCTGCGGCAACGGCAGCCATCGTCCACGAGTTGCTGGCCCCGGCGATAGTCGGCTGCGAACCAAGCGACACTGGCGCGGCGTGGACGAG
>QHBQ01000426.1 GCA_003243865.1 Candidatus Chloroheliales bacterium
GATAAAGGTTGAAATTGAAAAGTAGAGCGGGCTGGATGCTGGTCGCAAGGGTGCATTGACGTGCGCCCTACTTTCAACTTTCAACTTTCTACTTTCCACTACACGTACCAGCCAGCCGACGAGCGCATCGAGCAGGTAAGCTGCCGGTAGCACGAGCATCACCACACTGAGGTAGCCGTTGCGCGGATAGGTCTGGCCCAGGTAGCTGACCGCCAGTAGATAGAGGAAGGGGAATGGGCCGAGCAGCAGCCCCCTGCGCCAGTCGCGCAGCAGCAGATAGCCGACCCCGATCACCCCTGGCACGATGATGAACCACTCGCCGGTCCAAAGTTTGTCAATATAACCGCTGACCGTATTCCAGTATTCGTCGAAATTGCCAACCGGCTTGTAGGAGTTCGCCTGCTTGCCGTAGCTCTGCCAGAAACGGGTGTTGTTAAGGATAAAATAAGGCGTGCTGGCAATGAACCCCACCGCCGTGCCGAGCAGGATCAGCGCCAGCCTTATTGCCGCGTCGGCAATGATGATACTATACTGGTGCAATTTATAGAGGCCCAATTCATTGAGCAATGGCGCCTCTACCTCTGGCACCGGTTCTGCCCCCTGCTCTACACTGTCGCGTGGGTGATCGAGCCTGTTTCCGTAGTAGTGTACTGCAGTGTGCAAGCTGAACTGCCTATCTCCTATATGTTTAAACAGCCTTGGCCGAATGCTAAACAGCCAGCCAATCCCGACCATGACGAGCATCGCCAGGCCAGTGTACTTCGCCCCGGTGGTGAGGCCGCCCAGCAGGCCAGCGGCAAACGCCAGCCAGCGGTGGCCCGCGCCGCGGGCCATCACCTCATAGGCCAGCAGGGCGGTGATGCAGGCCAGCGTCCACATCATCACATCAACTTCGATATAGTGGGAGTTTTCGCTGTGGAAAGGGCTGACCGCAAGCAGCAGGGCGGCGATCAGCCCGACGCGCAAGCTGAACAGGCGACGCGCCAGCCAGTACATCACCACCACCCCGACCGCACCCAGAAGCGCCTCCGCCGCGCGGCCCCAGATATACAGGTTAGGGGTGAGGGTGTAGATGTGGCTGCTGTTGGGCAGATTCGCGGCGGTCACGCCCGAGTGGGTCAGCCCCTGCCACAGCAGCCAGATGTTGGTCAGCGCGTACTGCCAGTAGATAAACAGGCTGGGGTATTCAAAGAAGTTGGGGTCGAGGCTGCCGCGCTTGATCATGCTGATGGCGGTGTCCACTACCACCGGTTCGTCGGGGTGGACGACGTATGGCAGCGACCAGCCGATGCCCCACAGCCGCAACGCCAGGGCGAAGAGGAATATCGCGATAGGGATGAAGAGAGTTATGAGTTTTGAGTTATGAGTTTTGAGTTGGGGGTCGGCTGTTCTGCTAGTCACTATCCTCTTCTTCGCTTTCCATCAGAGTAGGAACTGAGCAATGCGTAGCTCCTATCCTGCTAAATAACTCATAACTCATAACTCATAACTCCTGAAGGGCAGCGATGCGCACGCGCGAGGCGGCAACGAACTCGGCATCCTTAACACTGGGCAGGTTGATGTTGGCATTTGCCAGCGCGGCATCAATTGCGGTGGTGGCGAGTATCTCGGCGACATAGGCATCGCTGGCGGCGTTGGGGTTGCCGTGCCGCTTTGCGGTGCGGGCCAGGGTGCGGAGCGGGGCGGCGGCCTCGGCGGTCGCTAGCGGCACCTCCACGGCCTGCTTCAGCGCCGCCTGGATTGCCGCGCTGCGGGCCGCCTTCTGCTCGTCACTATCCTTCGGCAGCTTGTAGCTAGCGATGACTGCGCTGTAGGCGTTGGTATCCTCCTCCATCAGCCTGGTCAGCCGTGCGCGCAACTGCTCGGCCTGCGCCAGCGTCTCGCGCACCACTGCCTCAGCCTCGCGGTACTTGTCGTTGCCCAGGGTCAGGTTGCACACCATGCTCACCAGCCCGGCGGCCATTGCCCCGGCCAGCGCCGCCACGCTGCCACCGCCCGGTGCAGGCGACGCCGAGGCCAACTCATCCAGAAACGCGCTAACTGTCAAATCTTGCAGCAAAGGCTTCTCCCTTCGGGAGATTAAGGATTAAAGATTAAGGATTAAAGAAAAAGCGGATTGGGTTGGCACGCTCGTTCCGCATCTTTGGCCTTTAATCTTTAATCCTTCATCTTTAATCTTTAATCTTTNATCTTCGNACCCCGCACCCAGTGCCAGCTTAGCGTGGCGGGGTAGGTGGCGCAGGGCGTACTCACGCTTGCGTGCTGCCGTCGCGTCTGCCACCTCCTCGCAGTATACCAGGCATACAGGCAGGCGGGCGCGGGTGTACTTCGCGCCACGCCCGGCCTGATGCCGCGCCAGGCGGCGTGCCATATCGTTGGTCCAGCCGGTGTATAGGGTATCATCGGCACAGCGCAGCAGGTAAACGTAGGCGCTCATAGCCTGCCTATTCTACCGTCGGTCCCCGCTGCCTGTCAACCCACCAGATACCATTCGCCGTCGGCGTCGCTCTCGTCCTTATCAATCGGGCCGGGGGCAACCATCAGCCCAGCGTTCTGATAGCCCATCGTGCCGCCCACTGCCGCTGGGGTGAACGCCCGCGCCGTCTCCACCGTACCCGCCTCGCGCTTGGCCGACTCGACGTTGGCCTCGTTCGGCACGGTCGGCACCGCCATTACGTTGCCGGGCGCCATCTCGGCAGCAGGGTTGACCAGCGGGTTGTAGGCCATGTGCGCGGGGTCGGGCGGCGCAGCGGGGTCGCCGGTCGCGGTCACGTTCGCGCCTGGCGCACGACCCTCACCGGCGAAGCTATCGCCGGCATCAGCATTGCTGACCGCCATCGCTTGTTCGCCGCTGGGGTTGGCCTGGCCTGGCGGCGCGGGCGGTTGCTCGCCCTTGCCCACAAACTGCAGGTGGTTGGTCTGGATCAGCATCTTCACCAGCTTGTCGGCGTCAAGCTCGTTGACTCCCATCTGCTGCTCCAGGTGGGCGCGAATTGCCGCCTGCCCATTGCTGTAGCCGCTTGCTAGTCGCGTTCCCGGCCCGCCCAGCGTGGCGATTGTCTGCGGCACCATCTGCGCAATGGTAACGTTATCGCTACCGGCAATTACAGTGATGTCGCCACCTTCTGTGTTAGTAACGTTCGGGTTATCCATGGGTTGCCTCCTCTTGTTGAAGCCACGAAATTACGGCCTTCATTCAAGAGGTAGCAAATTATGTGCCATGCCTTATCAGATTAAAGGTTAAAGATTAAAGAACAAGGCACAACATCTTCATCTCTAATCTCTAATCTTTAATCTCGAACTGTGGCGAGTTCGAGCAGCAGTTCGACAATCGCCTCGGCAGCGTGCGGCTGGGCCAACTTCAGCGCGGCACTGCCCATCGCGCTTAGGCGGCTGGGGTCGGCCAGCAACTCGCCGAGCTTCACGCTCAATGCCTCCGCGCTCAACTCCGCCTCGCGGATGATGACCGCGCCGCCCGCGTCGCGCATCATCTCGGCGTTGCGCATCTGTTCGCCTTCGGCGCTGCTCGCCAATGGCACCAGTATCGCAGGCTTACCCAGCGCGGCCAGTTCGTTGACTGTCCCCGCCCCGCTGCGGCCAATTACCAGGCTGGCGGCGGCATAGATGTCGGCGATCTGTTCGCGGACGAACGGCAGCACCGCGTACCTTGCCTGCAAATCGGTGGGCAAAGCCTCGCGCCGCGCGCTCAGTTCGCGCAAATCGGCACTGCTGCCGTCTGGCCCGTTGCCGCACTGATGTACCATCGCCGCCTGCGCCAGCAACTGCGGCAGCGCCGCAGCGACTGCCTCATTCAGAATATGTGACCCTTGCGCCCCGCCAGTAACGTAGACCAGCGGCACGCTTGTATCCAACCCGAAGCGGCTATATCCCCGCGCTGCCTCGCCGCCGAGTACCGCCTGGCGCACCGGGTTGCCGGTCAGCACCACCCGCCGCGCCTTTGCAAAATAGCGGCGCGAACTCTCATAGCTGATCGCCACCACGCTGGCGGAGCGAGCGGCGATGCGGTTCGCCAGCCCCACCAGCGCGGTCTGCTCATGCACCAGCGACGGCACCCGCCGCAACCAGCCCGCCACCACCGTCGGCACGCTGACGAATCCGCCAGTGCTGAAGATTACATCAGGCTTGAAGCGGCCCACCTGCCTCCAGGCTGCCGCAACTCCCAAGGGGATGCGGGCCAGATCCGGTGGCGTCTTCCACGACAGGTAGCGGCGCAGCTTGCCCACCGGCACGCTGAGGTACTCAATGCCCATTGCAGTGATGATCTCCCGCTCCGCGCCCCCCTTTGAGCCGATGTATAGTAGCGTTAGCGGCCAACCCTCCACCGCGCTTCGCTCCCGCAGTCGCTCGATAACCGCCACCGCCGGGCT
>QHBQ01000452.1 GCA_003243865.1 Candidatus Chloroheliales bacterium
TGCGCCACCAGGCCGCGCCGCGGGCCGAAGCGCAGCCCCAGGCGGGCAGCACCGTCCTGCCGGTGATTGATGTGCCGATTGCCCACATACAGGCCAACCCCTACCAGCCGCGCCAGACATGGGATAGCGGCGCGCTCAAGGAACTGGCCGACTCGATAAGGGAACACGGGCTGCTCCAACCGCTGGTTGTGACCCGCATTGTGCCGCCGCCGGTCGAGGTGCGCGCCGGGCGCAAGGCCGAGCCGGTGCCAATGTATCAGCTAATCGCTGGCGAGCGCCGCCTGCGCGCGGCCAAAGAAGCAGGGCTGACCACCGTGCCGGTGGTGGTCAAGGAGGCGGGCGAGGAGCAGAAGCTGGAACTCGCCCTGGTCGAGAACATCCAGCGGGCCGAACTGAACCCGCTGGAGGAGGCTGGTGCCTACAAGGTGCTAATGGACAGCTTCAACCTGACCCAGGAAGAGGTCGCCCGCCGCGTCGGCAAGGCCCGCAGCACGATCGGCAACGCAGTGCGCCTGCTCAACAACTCACCGGAGATCTTGCAGAGCCTGAGTAGCCGCGAGATTACTGAGGGTCATGCCCGCGCCCTGCTGGCGATCCAGGACCGCGCCGCCCGTAACGCCGCGCTCAACTATGTGATCGAGAACAACCTGAACGTGCGCTTGACCGAGGACCTGGCCCGCGAGATAAACGAACTCGGCATCAGCGCGCTCGATGAGGAGGGCAAGCTGAGGGGCATAGAAACGAGGAAGCGTGAACGCAGCGCCCCATCTGGCGAGCGTCGCGCCCCGCTAGTCCACAACACCGAGGACATCGCCCTTACCGACCGTTTCCGCAGCGCGCTCGGCACTCGCGTGCAGTTCAACCGCAGCCGCAACGGCAGCGGCAGGCTGGTCATCTTCTTCGACAACGAGGAGGTGCTGCAAGGCATCTACACCCGCATCGTCGAGGAGGAGGAGTTCTAAACGCAGGCACGAGGCATGAGGCATGAGGCATGAGTGGACGAAGTAGTAGCGCACTGACCACACGTGTAAAGGCCAAACAAAACCCCGCCTTTCATTCAACAGGGCGGGGTTTCGCTTTTACTCATGCCTCATGCCTCATGCCTGCTCTAGCTGAACCACGTCCTGATCACGTCGAAGTACGTGACGTAGGCGATGAAGATGAGCAGCAGGGCCATACCCGCGAGGTTAACGATGGCCTCGACGTTGGGGGGAATACGCTTGCGGGTGAGCAGTTCGATGAGCACGAACAGGAAGCGGCCACCATCCAGCGCCGGAAAGGGCAGCATATTGACGAAGAACAGGTTAGCGCCGAGCAGGCCGACCAGGGTAAGTAGGGCAAGGAAGCCACCACCGCGAGCGACATCGCCGGTCAATTTGCCGATGCCGACTGGGCCGGCCAGGTTTTTGAGCGGCTGACTGCCCTGCGCGATGGCCTTCAGGCTGTCGAAGATGAGCGCCACATTGTCGCCGGTCTTGGCAAAACCCGCGCCAACCGCTTCGCCCAGGCTGTAGCTCACGTGGACGCTGGGGTAATCTGGAACACCGTCGAGCCGAGTGTAGCTAATAGGAGAGCCATAGGTGTCGGTCAGCGCCGCGACGGGAACTTTGGCAAGGGCTACGATGCCACTGCCACGTGTCACCGTGATATTCACCGTCTGCTTGCCTGCAATTGCCTGGTTTACCTGGTAGCGATTGTTGACAGTCATATTGCCAACCCCGGTCAGCACATCGTTGGCCTTCAGCCCGGCCTGACTGGCGGCGCTGCCATCGGGGATGGCGGCGAACACCAGCGGGTCAACAGTGGGTACGTTAGGCTCAGTGATGATGGTGTTGTTGCGATTGACCGTCACCTTGGCGCTACCCTTGCCGTCGAGCAACTTGGCAACCTGGAAGGAGTCGTGTACCGGCTGATCGTCAATCGCAGCGACTACGTCGCCTTCCTTCAAGCCCGCCTGGGCCGCGCCGCCATTGGAGTCTAGCGGTCCTAGCTTCAGGTCGTTGTAGACATAGATGAGAACGATGCCGGTCGCGCCCTTACCCGAACCCGGGTCAACGGAGCGAGGCACCAGGGTGATGGCCTTCTGCTGGCCGCCGCGATCGATCGTCAGCGCGACGCGGGTGTTGGCGTTGAGGGTAACGATATAGCGGAAATCATCAGCGATCTTGACATCGCGATCGTTCGCCCGCAAGATGATGTCACCTGGCTGCAGGCCCGCCTGCGCCGCCGGTCCGCCTGGCTCGACCGCCCACACGCCGGTACGGTACTGCGGCACGTTGGTGCCGCCCAGGCTGAGGGCAATGAAGATGAGCAAGGCAGTGAGCAGGTTGACCACTGAGCCACTGGCAAGGATGATGAGCCGCTGCCAGGCCGGTTTATTGCCGAAGCTGTTGGGGTCTTTAGACTCGCCGTCCTCTCCTTCCATCCGCACGAAGCCGCCAATCGGCAGCCAGTTGAGCGTGTACTCCACCCCGTTGCGTCGGGCAATGACCAGCGCCTTGGGCGGAAAGCCGATGCCGAACTCGTGTACCGTGACGTTGAACAGCCGCGCAGTCACGAAGTGGCCGAGTTCGTGGGTTAGAATCAGAAAGAAGAGAATGGGGATAAGCCATAGCCATTCCATGGGGTTGGGTTTCCTTCCGTATTGCCGCGCTTACATCTCATCGTACTCTTCCATCCCCGGCCCATCCCGAAGCGGGCAAAATTCTTGAGCCGGGCATGATTATCAGCCGCTTCCTTTTCTGTCCAGCCGAGGTCTCTGACCAGAAGTTGCTTTTTGTGCTGCATACCATTAGTAGACATGCGGTTTTCACTGTTCGCTGAATGACCGTTACTGTGCAACAAGCGTTGTCGCCGCAACTGGCGAATACGGCGCTGTGCCAGCAAATGCTTTTTTTCCAGGCTATCTACCGACATTGCGCTACCTCCTCCAATTGAAGCTAATTATACCAGATAACCCTGATCCATGCCACTATTTTACATTAAAGCCTGGTTAGGTTCTACGTTCTATAAAAACCTACCTTCTACCTTTCGCTACGGCCACCAGATTAGGGCATAGTATACCACCGGGGCAAGCAACGCTAGATGATGGGCCAGACCCAGCAACCAGCCGCCGGTCAGCTTATCGGCGGCGACAATTAGCGGCTGGGTAATGCTGGCGAGGTTGAGGGCGAGCAGGGCGAAGCCGAGCAGCACGGCGATGGCTCCGCCCGCCAACCAGCCGAGCGCGAACAGGACAATGCTGGCAAGTAGGGGCGCGACTGGCCAGCGGCGGGCCAGTGGCCTGAGCGCAGCGAAGTAGAGCAGCGTAACTGCCAACAGGCCGATGGTCAGCCCCTGCGCTGCGGGCGATGGCGCGGGTGCAGGCGGCGGGGTGAGCGGCCAACCAAACGTCTGCGTCAACGCGGACAGGC
>QHBQ01000509.1 GCA_003243865.1 Candidatus Chloroheliales bacterium
GGGGGCTGAAGGCCGCGCTCTGGCTGCTGCCGCTCGGCTTCTGCCTCGCGCTGCTACTGATGTACCCGATTGGCAGCGGCGACATTATGGATTACATCAACCACGGCTGGCTGCTCGGTGCAAGGGGACTAAATCCGCTCATCGTCTCGCCCGCTTCAGTAGCTGACAACCCGTTCCTGAAGTACAGTTCGGGGTTTATGCAACCTTCGTCGTATGGCCCGCTCTGGGAACTACTAGGTGCTGGCATCGTGCAGCTGGCGAGGGTAGACCTGTGGACCAACCTGCTGGCCTTCAAGGCGCTGGCGATACTCAGCTACTTCGCCAGTGCTGCGCTCATCTTCATACTCGTGCGGCGGCGGCAGCCCGGCTGGGCGTGGCGGGCGCTGGTTTTCTTTCTGTGGAACCCGCTGGTGCTGTTCGACCTGGCAGCGAACGGACACAACGATGCGCTGATGCTTACTGGCATACTGCTTGCCTTCCTTGCCCTGGAGCAGAGCTGGCCGCTAGCGGCCCGCTACAGCGGCGCAAGCGTGGCCCTCGCCCTCGGCACGCTGATTAAAGCGCCAGCGGCCCTGTTGCTGCCACTCTTTTGGCTGGATGGCTGGCGCAGGATGGACGCTCTATCGCCCGCCCGCCGCGTGTCTGCGCTGGGGCTATCCATTGTCGTGGTCGCAGTGCTGCTGCTGACCTTCTATCTGCCTTTTGCCAACGGCGGAAGCTATTCGCCACTGACCATGCTACAGAGCCGCACCGATTTGTTCACCACCAGCATCCCCAACGCGCTGAAGATGGGGTTGCAAGGGGGGGGCATGGCCGTGGCGCAGGCGGCAACAATTGCCCGCAACCTAGCCCTTGCGGCATTCGCCCTGTTCTATCTCTGGCAGATGTGGCAGTTGGGGCAGGGCCGGACTACTTTGCGGCAGGCCAGCTTCGAGGTAATGTTCTTCCTGCTGTTGTTCAGCACGCTCTGGTTCCAACCCTGGTATGTCGTCTGGCTGGTGGCGCTGGCCGCGCTGCTACCTGCCTGGAGTGTGCAAGTACGCGCCCTCGTCTTCAGCCTGACCGCGATGGCAAAGTACGTGGTCTGGTGGATGCTGCTCTTCTGGTTGTTCGGCAACAACCGCGATGTCACCCAGTGGGCCTCGGTTTACATTATCTTTACACCGCCGCTGCTGATCAGCCTCGGCTTCATTGTCTATCATCGGCTGCAAGGTACACGCTCCCTCGTCGGCAAACGCGGCCTCGACCGCGGCGGGGCAGTGACGGAGGCAGGAGCGTGATTGCGGAGGCACAGCCGATGCAGGCAAAGCAGGAAGCAGCAAGGCTGGGCAGCAGCGAACGGACGGTCATCGTCTGGGCGTTGGGGCTGGCCTCGCTGGCGATTTACTACTTTGCTCTCACCCTGCCCTACTCGCTGATCAAATATTACGCCACGCCGCTGCTGGACCTGGCGAAGATCAATCATCACACCTACGAGAGCGGCTGGAACTTGATCGGCGCGTTCATCGCCCTGTTCCTCATCTACGGCGTGGTCTGGCTGCTGATGCCGCGCGTGCTGCAGGTTGGGCGCGGACTAGCACTGGCGATCATTCTGCTGCCCGCCGCCTTCATCCTTGCGCTCACCTTCGTCTACCCGGTCGGCGCGGCGGACATCTTCGACTACATCATGCACGCACGGCTGCTGCCGGTCTATCACGCCAACCCATTCACCATCCTGCCGGTGCAGTTCAAGGATGACCCGTTCCTGCAATACATCGCCTGGCCTTACACCACCTCGGCCTACGGGCCGCTGTGGGAGCTAATCGCCGCAGCCATCGGCTGGCTGGGCGGCGACAGCCTGTGGGCAAACCTGCTCTACTTCAAGGCCCTGGCGATAATCAGCTACTTCGCTAACGCGCTGCTCATCTACTTCATCGTCAGGCGGTACAACCCTGCCTGGCTGTGGCGGGCGATGGTCTTTTACCTGTGGAATCCGCTGGTGTTGTTCGAAATCGCCACCAACGGCCACAACGATTTGCTGATGATGACCGGCGTGCTGGCGGCGATCGCCGCGCTCGACTGGCAGCGGGAGACGCTGCGCTACGCTGGGGCCAGCGCCTTCCTCATTCTCGGCACCCTGGTCAAGTTCCTGGCCGCACCGTTCCTGCCCCTGCTCTGGATTGAGGCAAGCAAGCTGCGTGGGCAGTCGCGCCAGCGGAGGACAGTCATCATTGTGGTTAGTGTGGGGGTGGCATTGCTGCTGGCCGCCGCCTTCTACCTGCCCTTCTTCGAACCGGGCAAGGACATCCTCAGCGCCGCCCGCCGCGCCGATATGTTCACCGCCAGCGTTCCCAACGCGGTGAAGATCAGCCTGGAGGATAGCGGCTTCAGCGCGGAGATGGCGGCAACGATCGCCCGCTCTATTGCAATCGGGTTGCTCGGCCTCTTCTATATATGGCAGATGTGGCGGTTGTGGCGAGGGCGCACCACCCTGGTGCGGGCGGGCTTCGAGGTGCTGTTCTTCTATCTGCTGGTCAGCATCCTATGGTTCCAGCCCTGGTATCTGATGTGGATAGTTGCGCTCGCGCCACTCATTCCCGACTGGGGGGTGCAGGTGCGCACCTACGCCTTCTGCGTCACCGCAATGGCAAACTATGTGGTCTGGGATATGCTGTTCTTCTGGGTCTACCACGACATCAACGAGGTGGAGTGGGGTTCGCTCTACTTTGTCTACCCGTTGCCGCTGCTGCTCAGTGTCGGCTTCATCGTTTACAACTGGTGGCAGGGCAGGCGGGCGTGCTACCCCTCACCCCAACCCTCCCCCGAGATGGGGGAGGGGGAGCAGCCCCCACCCCAACCCTCCCCTGAAATGGAGGAGGGAGAACAGTTCCCACCCCAACCTGCTCCCGCCAGCGCCGAGGCACAACCGTAGGGGCGCGCTGACGTGCGCCCATGTTGATGATAAACGTATAAGAAAAGGATAACACAACTTGCTGAAAACGCTGGTAATCATCCCGACCTACAACGAGCGCGAGAACCTGCCGGAAATCGTAGCCCAGGTGCTGGAGCAGAGTGACAGTATCAATGTGCTGGTGGTAGACGACAATTCGCCGGACGGCAGCGGCGTGGTGGCCGATGCGCTGAAGGTGGAACACGCGGGTCGGGTCGAGGTGATGCACCGTGCGGGCAAACTGGGCCTCGGCACCGCCTACATCGCCGGGTTCAAGTACGGGCTGACCAACGATTATGAGGCCATCTGCGAGATGGACGCCGACTTCTCCCACGACCCCGCCTATCTGCCCCGCCTGCTCGCCGCGCTGGAGGGCGGCGCCGACCTCGCGCTCGGCTCGCGTTACCAGCGCGGCGGCGGCACCCGCAACTGGACCTTGCCGCGCAAGCTGATCAGCCGCTTCGGTTCGCTCTACGCCCGCCTCATCCTCGGCGTGCCGGTCAACGACCTGACTGGCGGGTTCAAGGCGTTCAAGCGCACTACCCTGGAGCGGCTCGACCTCGACCGCATCAAGTCGAACGGCTACAGCTTCCAGATCGAGATGACCTACCGCGTCTACAAGCGCGGCCTGAAGATTGTGGAGGTGCCGATCATCTTCGTTGACCGACGGGTGGGCCAGAGCAAGATGAGCCGCAGGATCTTCATGGAGGCAGTGGTGATGGTGTGGAAGCTGCGCTTGGGGTTGGTTTTAGGATTGCCAAAATAGTTGCCAAATCGTGCCTGAAGCGGTATAATTGTGTTATCGCCGCTCATCATCGGGCGGCAACTTTGTGCAACCCCTTGTTCTAGTGAAGGAAGCGTAGCCTCACCATGATACCCCTCAAGCTGAAACTGACCAACTTCTTGTCCTACCACAGCGCGGAGGTTGACTTCGCGGGCATCAAACTCGCCTGCCTGTGCGGGGAGAACGGCGCGGGCAAGAGTGCGCTGCTCGCGGGGATGACCTGGGCGCTGTGGGGTAAGGCCCGCGACAAGGTGAGCGACGATGAGCTGATCGCCAGCGGCGCGCAGGAGATGGCGGTGGATTTCGAGTTCGGGCTGGGCGACCACCTCTACCGCGTGCTGCGCCAGCGCAGCAAGATGAAGGGCGGCGAGAGCCGCCTCATCTTCCAGGTCTGCCAAACAGACACAGGGATATGGATGCCGCTGAACGAGCCGAGCATTCGTGGTACCCAGCACCGGATTGACGAGACGTTGCGCATGGATTACGACACCTTCATCAACTCCGCATTCCTGCTGCAAGGGCGGGCCGACGAGTTTGCTCGCAAAGCGCCCGGCGACCGCAAGAAGGTGCTGGCCGAGATCCTGGGCCTCAGCTATTATGATCGGCTGGAAGTGAAGGCGAAGGGGAAGCGCCAGGAGGTGGAGAATAAGCTGCGTGATATTGACAACCTCCTTACCATGCTGCAGCATCAGATTGCCGAGTTGCCAGCGCAGCGTCGTCTTGCCCGCGAGACTGGGGATATGGTGCTTGCGCTTGACCAGCAGCTTGAAGCGCAGGTCACGGTGGTCGAGCAACTGGCTGCCCGCGCCAGCCGCCTCGAGGCGCTGCATGATGAGAGCGTCAAGCTGGAGCAGCGCATCACACAGGCAACCGATGAGCGGCAGACGGCTGAGAATGCGCTGCACAAGGCGCAAGCCGATATTGCGCGGCACACCGCCCTACTCGCCAAGCGCGACGAGGTGGAGCGCGGCTTCGCCGATTTGCTGGCGACCCGCAATTTGCTTGAGGCGATGAACACAAGGTTGAGCCAATATCACACCCTGAGTGGGCGCAAGACTGCCGCCGAGGGCGAGATTAAGATGGGGCGCACTGATCTTGAACATAGGCTCGATAAAGTGCAGACTCGCATCCGCGAGGTGGAGGCGATGTCGAGCCGGGTCGCCGAGTATGAAGCCGAGCTTGAGCGGCAGCGCAGCCTGCTGGCGGGCTTCGAGTTGACCGAGCAGCAGGCCGAGGCTGCCCGCCAACGCATTGAAGACTACAAGCGCCTGATCAGCAACCTGGAAGTTGATAATGAGCGGCTGAACGCTGAGATGAAGAGCCTGCGCGACCGGCTGACCATGCTGAAGAAGAGCGACCATCAACGCTGCCCGGTTTGCGACAGTGAACTGGGCGAGGGCGGCTACGCCCGCATCGAGCAGCACTACATTGCCGATGGCACCGAGCGCAAGGAGCAGGTGGCCCGCAACCAGCGGCGAGTTGACGAATTGCGTCTGATGCTGGGCCAGGCCGAGACCGACCTGATCAAGCTGAATCGCCAGCTAGATGGCCGCATCAACGCCGAGAAGCAGGAGACCCGCGCTGCAGATCGCCTCTCCGATGCCCAGAAGGCGGGCGAGCAACTCGCCGACCTGCGCCAGCAGCTAGCCGACCTGCTGGCCCAGCTTGATGCCAATGCCTACGCACCAAAGGCGCGGCAGGAGCTTGCCAGCGTGCAGCAGGAGATCGCCGCGCTCGGCTATGATGAATCTGCCCATGAGGAGCTACGCCGCCGCAATCGTGAACTGGCCGACTTCGAGCGGCGTGAACGTGAACTGCGTGAGGCGCAGAGCCGCCTGCTGCTCGCCGAGCAGGCTGCCACCCACGCCCAGGCCACCCGCAACGACAAGACTGCGATTATCGAGCAGTATCAGGCCCACTATGATCAGCTTGCCGCGCAACTCGAAGGCTACGACGAGCTAAGGCGGCAACTGGATGACGCCCGCGGCAAGAAGGCAGTGATCGAGCAGCAGCGCGGCGACGCGCTAAGACAACAGACCGAGGCCGAGCAGCGGGTCAGGCAATTGCAGGATAACGAGCGGGAGCGCGATGACAAGGTTGAGGAGCGCAAGCTGGCTGCCGACGACAAGGGCATCTACGACGAATTGGTGCAGGCGTTTGGCAGGAAGGGGGTGCAGGCGATGATCATTGACAGCGCCCTGCCCGAGCTTGAGGAGAACGCCAACGAACTGCTGGGGCGGATGACCGATGGGCGGATGACCGTGCGGCTGGAGACGCAGCGGCCCACCAGCAAGGGCGACAGCACGGTTGAGACCCTCGACCTGAAGATTGCCGACGGCGGCGGCTACCGCAGCTACGAGCTATACAGCGGCGGCGAGGCATTCCGCATCAACTTCGCGGTAAGGGTGGCGATGAGCAAGCTGCTCGCCCATCGCGCCGGGGCGCGGCTGCAAACCCTGATCATTGACGAGGGCTTCGGCACGCTCGATGGCAATGGGCGGGAGCGGTTGATCCAGGCGATCCGCGCGGTGCAGTCGGACTTCGAGTGTATCCTGGTGATTACCCATATTGACGAACTGAAGGATGAGTTCCCCTACCGCCTGGAAGTGACCAAGGGACAAGACGGCAGCCATGTGGAGTTGATGACCGGATGACCAGGCCGTACATGATCGCGTCGCTGACGCTGGGGCTACTGGCCGCCGCGCTGCTCGGCTACCTGATCATCGGCCTCGATGTGGGTCGGCTGACGACGGATACCTGGGCGGCGCAGCGCATCATCACCTACGCGCTGCTGCTGCTCGCCCCGCTGCTCATCTACCTGCCAATCAGCCAGGCGCTCGGCCTGCGCTACTTCTGGATGTTCGCGGTAATCAGCTGGGCGCTATTCGGCTACATCCTGGCGTTTGTCACCGCGCCGGACCAGGCCAACCCTATTCAATACGCCATATTCCTTACCCTCTTCTTCGCGGTGCTAACCACGATTTTCACCCCGCTTACCTATCTGCTCGGCTACCGCTTCTACTCGCTAAAGGCGCATCGCCGCGACATTGGCCGGGCCCGGCGGCAGGCGATTCTAATCTCCCTGTATATCTGCACCTTGTTCATCCT
>QHBQ01000125.1 GCA_003243865.1 Candidatus Chloroheliales bacterium
TACACCTTCATCAACGACAGCGACTGGCTGGTGGTGATGTTGCTCAGTGTAGTGGCGGCGATAATGACCGGCAGCGAGTTCAGCCTCGGCACCGTCCGCCTGCTGCTGGTGCGCGGGCCGGGGCGGATCAACCTCTGGTTGAGCAAGGCGCTGTTGCTGCTCATCTTCGCGGCGGCTATCAGCGTAGTTGATGTATTGCTCGGCTTCGTCCTCGGCACGATAATTGACGCAGTGACCGGCCACCAGAACGCCTGGAGCTTTGGCGAAACCGCGCTGGGCGCGTTGCAGCTGATCGGCGCAGGCACGCTCTCGTTCTGGACCTACGCGCTGCTGGCGCTGCTCGCCGCTACCTTCTTCCGTTCGCCGATTGCGGGCATCGGCGTGGCGCTGGGCTACCGCGTGGCTGAGATTGTCGCTACCCCGCTGCTGATACTCGCTTTGCAGGGCACCGATCTGATCCACCTGCTCGGCCAGTTGAACTACTTCCTGATCGGTAACAATATGGACAGCCTGTTCCGCTACGCTGCCCCGGTTGGCTGGGCCAGCACGCCCTCGCTGTTCGTCATCAACGGGCCGCAGGCGCTGATCTATATGCTGGTCGTCGCCACTCTCTGCCTGGGCCTGGCGCTGTTCAATATGCAGAGCCGCGATGTGACGAGCTAGAAGTTGAAAGTTGAAGATTGAAGATAGGGGCGCACTAATGTGCGCCCTTTTGCTATGCTCATCATAAAGCCCTAGACTCATCACAAAGGCTGAGATAGCCCTACACCCAAAGCCTAGATAGTAGATACCCCCGTAGTCTGAGGTGAAAGATGCGCACATTCGGTATAATAACAATGTCAGTAATGACAACTAGCGCGGACCGCAAGTCCGCTAGAGCAGTGACAGAAAGCGAGAATAGAAATGCAGGTCACGATGAGCCAGCTATTTGAGGCCGCCAACAGCGGCGTCACGAAGCCCCACAACCGTTAACGGTGCGGCTTACCTCTATGGTAATCCTCACCGGCCAAGCTAGCCACTAGCACAAGAAAGCGAGGATTACCATGCAGGTTACACTCGGCCAGATCTTTCTGGCATTGAACAGCAAGAGTTCTGGCAAGTCAAAAGACAAGTGAGCAAGCGTGCCCCAACCCCGATGGGGTACGCACCTCCACTAACAACCACACCTTTCCTCTCCGGAACAAAAAGGCGCTTAGGCTATATGCCCAAAGCGCCTTTTTGTTTGTAATCTAGTTGCTATGGAACCCGCTTGTAAGGCTGCTCAATCAATAGCCCCGGTATCGGCTTGAAATCCCTGACGTTGAAAGTGCAGAGTGGCACGCCCAAGCCTACCGCACACGCTCCGATTAGCGCATCGAAGATACCTATGTTGTGGCTGAGGTGTAGTTTCTCATAATAAGCAACCGCCCATTGCACTCGGCATCAGTGGGCCAGTAGACGGTGAATTGTCTAACCAGCTTCATTACCCGCTGCATCTCTTGCTTGTTCGCGCACCCAGCCATCAACTCCATAACTACATAGCCAGGGAGAGCAAAATCTGCGGCAGACATGGTGCTAAACCAATTGAGTACAGGCGGGTAACCTCTCATTACGTCAACTACGATGTTGGTGTCAAGCAGACGCACCACCCTACTCATGCGTTCTCCTTTCCGCCTCTCTACGCAGCTTACGTGCGAACTCAACACTATCGCCAATGTCGGTTCGATCCGCCCACATCCCAACTATGCCCGACTCCAACAGTTGCTTGCCGGTGAAGGTCTTGAGGCGAGGTTCTGTTTCGTTATCCTGAACGCCGAAACTGGTTACGAGCGGCCGATCCTCATCAATGAGTGAAGCCCCGCCCAAAATGCGTTTAACCGCTTCCTTCAGGTTGGCTAGCGCCTCCTCGATAGTCGCCCCATTGCTAGTAATGCCTGCCTCAGGGCTGTTTGCCACGTAGCCGCCATTCTCCTTCTGCACTACAGCGGTGAAGTTTCTTGTATTCATAATCGGCCCTCCCTTCTTAACTCTATCTGAATTATACCACACCGAAACAGAAAGGGGCGCACTCATAATATGCGCCCCCATTCCCCCACCCAGCCTCCCCCTTTAGGGAGGAGTACGCCTAGATGATCCCCAATTCCCTCCCCACCTGCTCGAACGCGCCGAGCGCGGTGTCTAGGTTCTCTTTTGTGTGCGCAGCGGTGACGATGGTGCGCACGCGGGCCTTGTCTGCCGCGACGGTGGGGTAGACGATGGCCTGGGCGAACACGCCCTCCTCGAACAGCCGGTCACTCAGCTTGCCCGCCGTCTCACTGGTGCCGACAATAACCGGCGTGATCGGCGTTTCGCTCTTGCCGGTGTTGAAGCCGAGCGCGTTGAGCCGCTCCTTGAAATAGCGGGCGTTGTCCCACAGCCGCTGGTGCAGTTGCGGCTCCGACTGCATGATGCGCAACGCTTCGCGGCAGGTGGCGACTACGCTGGGCGGCTGGCTGGTGCTGAACAGGAAGGGGCGAGCGCGTTGGATCATCATGTCGCGCAACTCCTGCATACAGGCAACGTAGCCGCCCATCGCGCCGATCGCCTTCGACAGCGTGCCGATCTGCACCGCGACCCGCCCGTACAGCCCAAAGTGGCTGGTGCTGCCCGCGCCGTTCTCGCCCAGCACACCGCTGGCGTGGGCGTCGTCAATGTAGACCGCCGCGCCGTAGCGCTCGGCCAGCTCGACAATCTCCGGCAGCTTCGCAATGTCGCCATCCATGCTGAACACGCCGTCGGTGATGATCAGGCGCAGACGATAGCCGTTCTGCGTCTCCTTCAGCGCCGCTTCCAGCGCGTCCATATCGCTGTGCTTGTAGATCTTGCGGGCGGCTTTGGTCAGGCGGATGCCATCAATGATGCTGGCGTGGTTCAGTTCGTCGGTGATGACCACATCCTGGTCGGTGACGATGCTGCCGATCGCCCCCTGGTTGGCGGTGAAGCCGGAGCCGAAGGTGAGCGCCGCCTCGGTGTGCTTGAACTCAGCCAGTTCCTGCTCAAGCAACTGGTGCAGGGTCATCGTGCCGATGATGGTGCGCACCGCGCCGCTGCCCACCCCAAACTCGTCAATCGCCTGCTTCGCCGCCGCTTCGAGGCGCGGATCGGTGCAGAGGCCGAGATAGTTGTTCGACGACAGATTGATCACCGTCTTGCCGTTGATGGTCGAGACTGCCGCCTGGCGGCTCTCCAACACGCGCAGTTCGCGGTAGAGGTGCTGGGTCTTCAGGTCGTTCAGCGCCGCCTGCAATGCGGTGCGCAGCCCGCCCGCGTCGGTCATTGCGTTGCTGGCTGCTTGTGGGGTAATTACATCTGTTGCCATTGTCATCCTCCTAGTAATAGGATTAAGGATTAAGGACGAAGGATTAAGGAAGTTATGCTAAATCCGCTTTATCTTTAATCCTTAATCTTTAATCTCACGGTATCAGCACAATCTTGCCCGACTTACCCTCGTTCATCAGGCGGAAGGCTTCATCAAATTGGTCGAGCGGCAGGTGGTGGGTGATAACCGAGCGGGGGTCAACCAGGCCACCAGCAAGCAGGGCGCGACTCTGATACCAGGTCTTCCAGATGCGTCGCCCGGTGATGCCATGCACGGTCGCGCCCTTGAAGATGACGTCGCCCGCCATATCCAGTTCGTAAGGCCGGGCTGGGGTGCCGAGCATCGCGATTGAGCCGCCGAAGCGGAGCATCTCGAACGCTTGCTGGGTGGCCCGCGCATTGCCGCTCATCTCCAGCACCACGCCCGCACCGACCCCGTCGGTTGCGGCCCGCACCGCCGCGACCGGGTCTTGCTCCAGCGAGTTGATGGTCAGGGTTGCGCCCATCTGCCGCGCAAGGTCGAGCCGCAGGTTGTTCACGTCAATTGCGACCACACCGAGCGCCCCTGCGGCTCTGGCGATGCCAATTGCCCACAGGCCGAGTGGCCCGCAGCCCACCACCGCAACGTACTCGGTGACCAGCGGCTGGGCAAGGGCGGTATGCACCGCGTTGCCGAACGGCTCCATGATCGTTGCCAAATCGAGCGGCAGGTGGGGGTCGTTCTTCCAGCAGACGGCGGCAGGAACCGCGATGTACTCGGCGAAGCAGCCGTCGCGGTCAACCCCGATGATCTTGACGTTCTGGCAGATGTGGCGCATATCGGTGCGGCATTGGTAGCAGTGGCCGCAGGTGATGTGCGTCTCCACCGACACGAAGTCGCCCGCCTGAAGCTCGCGCACGTTGCCGCCGACGGCCACAACATCGCCGCAGAACTCGTGACCCATCGTCTGCGGCGGATGCACCCGCCCCTGCGCCCAGGGGTCCCAGTTGTAGATATGCAAGTCGGTGCCACAAATCGAGGTGGCCCGTACCTTAATCAGCGCCCCGTCCGCGCCCACCTGCGGTATCGGCACCTGCTGCAGCTGCGCCCCTGGCGCGGCCTCAGCCTTCACCACTGCCTGCATCGTGCTGCCCGCTGGCGGCGCCGTGTGCTGGTGGCTGGTGGTAGTCGTCGTGCCGTCAGCAACCAGCCGGGCATCTGCGCGCACGCTGGTTGAAGTTTCAGTCATGGTAGTCAATGCCAATGCCCTCCTCGTCGAGCGCATCTCGGTGCTATCTTCAGGCCACCACAGTTGCAGCCCTGTGCCTGAGTATATCACCCACCCATATGCCTGTCAACCTACCATCTGCGTATGGGTGGGCTGTTGCGGCGGCACCAGGGTGCGATAAATCCGCGCCTCTACCAGCACGAAACCTATGTAGGAGCGTGATTCACCACGCCCAGGGTGCCGACTTTGCCACAGCCCTACCCGTCAAGTTAAATGCTATTGACAGTACTCTCGAAGTGTGTCATACTAGCAACAGAAAGTTGGCTTGGTGGTAGCGTCCACGTTCTGAACTGAGCTACCCTTATCGCGCAGTTACTCGTGGAGAATACGCCCAGATCACCGCAAAACTGTGGGGCTACTACATACTCGGTTTTCCACCTCCTGGTTGCGACTTCACCGATATAAGCACGAGCGTTTTTTAGGGCGCCATCTGGGCTATTTGCCAGCACCGTATAGTCACTGGCTACGATGTTGCTACGTGCGCTGCTCGTGGCTTCGGCGTTCCTTACTTTGGACCAGTCGACAACATTCGCCGTGACGAAATGGCGAAGTTTATATCTCTAGCTGCCAATATTCTTTCATCTCCCTCAAGCACTGCTCCGCCTTACCCCGATGCTGGCCCGGGTCTCTGGGCATATGGATACATTGAGAGCTTGTACAATGCCGTGGCGCTACAACTGGATTTTCAACGACGACGGTGCGACCTACGGTGGCACCTGCAATTATCCAGCCTACGCATGGTATCAGAAGTGGACACATCCGTATCCATGATCTCAAGTTTACTTCTTACCGAAGTTGGTATTCACACGATGCACACAGGAAGGGAAAGGGCAATGTACGCTCAATCAGGCTGGATTAGGCAACTCACCTTGCTGAAGGTAGTCAGCGCAGTTCTGCTCAGTTGGTTTGCGCTTGCTGCCTGTAATACAGGCGGTCAGCCGAGTCAGGCTGGCACCGGTGCCGGGCAAGTGTCATCGAACTCACCTGCTACCCAAATGCTGCCCACCCCGGCTGGGACGCCAGGTCAGGATGAAATAAATGCACAGGCAACCAAGATTGCTCTGCGAGTGTTGGCAACGCCAGTTTCTCTAGTAAACAAATCTCCAGAGGAAATTGCGCAAAAGGCGGTGGAGTTCGCACGTCAACACGGCACAATTCGCAGTGGCGAACCTCAAGTGCTGCTCACCCGTCCAGTTACCCTTGATCAACTCACCGCACTGGGGCTGGGGAAACACGAGAGCGAGACTATCGAGCAGCCACCGCTAGTTATGGTTATCCTCAAAGGGGATTTCTCCCCCTTCCCCAAACCGGGCGCAGGCGAAAGCGCCTCCCCCAGCCAACCCCCTTCGCAAGCGGACGCTAACCGCATTACTTACGTCGCTTACGTGTATAACCTGTGGGGTGGGACACCCACTATTATCCAAGAGTCCACGGATGGTGGCGTTTTTAAGAAAGCGCTCAATGATCCAACGCTGCCTGATGTGCCATCGCTCAGCCCGCTGGATGATCCGAAGCATGACTCGCAACCACGAGTAGCCAAGGTGCTGCATTATGGTGATACTGGCATTGGGGAACCAATCAGCGGTCAGGCTATACACAAAGCAAGCTTTGGAGCCTGGGATTACCTTGCCAAGCTCGGCGTTGTGAACGTGCTGGACACCGACGGTACGGTGATCAACCCCAACCAAATCTACGTCATGGTTGGTCACAACTGGAACTCACCGACCGGAACACAGGATTACATTGCAGCAAACAAGCAAATGCTGCCGCACCTTGCAACGCAAGGTGGACAGGTGGAGATCTCGATCGTCTTCAACACGTATGTACCTGCCGAGCGGTTCCGAACCTTCGCGCAAGCGCACGGGCTGCGAGTAGGCTCATCGTACCTGAGAGCAATAGACCAGGCTGCCACGCCAATCTATGCTCCATACTACACCCTGCACATCAAAGCGGGCGAGGCCGACCCTGTTCCACAAGCTCAAGTGGGCAGCAAAATCGTGGCCGCGAACGACGCACCGCAGAAACAAGTGCAACTCAAAGGTGTGTATTCAACTCACGCCTGGGTAGATGCAAAGGAACTTCCCGCAATCGCTGCCGAGTCCTCTGTTTACTACGTTGACGTTACGGCAGAGGCGGCGCGTAACGACCTGGTGAAAGCTGGCATCAGCAATGCCAAGCAGGCGGTGGTGGTGAACTACGCATACGTCCTCTTCGCAGCGGTGGAACAGCCGTATCAATCCAAGTAGGCAACGCATCTTTCATCGGGCTGTACTAGAGACAAGCTACGAGCATGAGCTGCTAACCGGACACGGTTGGTTCTCATGCTCGTAGCTTTGGGTGTGTCGCAAGTTATTGGGTAAGTGGCTGATATGTAGGGGCGAATCGTCATTCGCCCCCGCAGGCTCAAAACCGGGATTGACAATTGCCCGCCCGATGCTGTATAATATCGCTTGCCCGCAGCAACGCAGGTAGGTTATCTGGAGACGTGGTGTAGCGGTTAACATGCGGCCCTGTCAAGGCCGAGATCGCGGGTTCGATCCCCGTCGTCTCCGCCCAGTCAACCAATCAGCAAGCCCTGACTACCAACAAGTAGCCAGGGTTTTTCTTTACTGCTCATTGCCCCGCTTGAAGTTCCCCGTAATCTTCGCCATCACTAGTTGCGCTTCGCGTTCGTCCAAACCTTCCAGCTTGTTGAGAAACTCGCGGGCCTGCTTGTCCTTCAGGATCATCACCTGCTTGCCGTGCCAGTAGATGAACACCTTGCCGTCTTTGCTGGTGCGGTAGGTGAACACCTCTTCGCCGAAGCGGTTGCGCTTGTCCTCGCTCATAGCAGCTTCATCACCTCATCGAGCGCCGCACAACTCAGCGCCTTTGCCGCCAGTTCGCGGCAATCACTTGCGCTGCGGTTCAGGATAGCCTCTTTGACTGCGGGAATGAGCGGCGCAGCCATGCTAAGTTCGTCAATGCCGAGGCCGAGCCAGAGGGGGGTGAGTTGGGGGTCGCCGCCCGCCTCGCCGCAGATGCCGACCCAGCGCCCAGCCTTATGCGCGGCCTCGACGGTGCGGGCAATCATACGCAGGACGGCGGGCTGGGCCGCGCTGTAGAGGCTGGCGACGTGGCGGTTGCCACGATCGGCGGCCATTACGTACTGGGTGAGGTCGTTGCTGCCGATGCTGAAGAAATCGCACTCCTGCGCCAGTATATCGGCCATTATTACGGCGGCTGGCACCTCGACCATAATGCCGACATCTAGTGCGCTTGGTTGCGCGTCCCCAACTGTCCGCCGCGCTTGCCGGACCATCGCCTTTGCCTCACGCAACTCCTCGACGGTAGAGACCATCGGGAACATGAT
>QHBQ01000260.1 GCA_003243865.1 Candidatus Chloroheliales bacterium
TGGCTGACCTGCACAATGCGACGCCCGCTCAGGTGCGGGCGCAGGCCGGTGACAACGGTTTCAACTTCCGGTAGCTCTGGCAATCGGGTGCGCTCCTTTAGGGCTTTGGCTTGGTGTTCCCGCCGCCATTGTCCTGCTTGACGTACAGGGTTACTTGCGAACCGCTTGCTACTTGCACCCCTGGGGCCGGGTCGGTGTCCAGCACTGTGCCTTTGGGGTTGGCGTCATAGACGCTGGGGTCAATGCCGCGCTCACCACGCTTGAGGGTCTGCTGCACCGGCACCAGCCCAGCTTGCTGGATGATGGCGCTGGCCTGGTCTACAGTCAGGCCAGCCACCACCGGCACCTGCACGGTGGTCGGCGGCTGTGGCGTGATTACTACCGTCCCGTTGCTGACAATCAAGATGACGGTATCGCCCTCGCTCACGGTGGTGCCAGGGTCGGGGTTCTGCCCGATCACCACCCCAGGCGGCGCAGTGCTTTGCTGCTGCTGTATAGTCACCTTCATGCCCAGGTCAGCCAGTTGCTTCTGCGATGCGGTCGCGTCGGTGTTGCGATAGTCGGTCAACTTATAGCGGCGCGGCCCAATGCTGACCGTAATCGTTACCGGCTTGCCGCGGTCGAGGCTGGTGCCGGGGGCGGGGTCTTGCGATATCACGCTCCTGAATGGCACACTCGCGCTGGTCGCGGTTACTATCTGCACCTGGTAGCCCGCCTGGGTGAGCAATGTGGCGGCGTCCTGCTGCGACTTGCCGGTCACATCAGGCACGGTGGCGGGCAGCGGAGTGGCGGGCGGCGGCCCCGGCGTATCGGTGGCAACCGCGACCGGCCCTGGGTTGGGGTTCTGCTGATTGCCCAGCGTCGGCAGCACGGTGGTGGCAAATACCACCCCGCCGACCAGCAGCGCGAGTATCAGCGCGCCGATAATCCAAGTGGCCCAGCCGACCCCACTCGTCTTCTCCACCTCGATGTAGTTGCTGGCGCGGCGCAGCGGTGCAACCGGCACCACTGGCGGCACAACGTACTGCTGGCGGGGCGGCAGCGGCTGCTGGCGCGGCGGGTTGAAGTAGGTGGTCGCCGCGTAGGGATCGGGCTTCGGCTGCAGCACCTCGGTTGCTGCTGGCTGGGAGGCAAAGGTTTGATAGTTGCGTAGCGCCCGCTCCATCGCCTCGGCGGAGGCGAAGCGGTCTTGTGGCTGCTTCTCCAGCGCCTTCATCACAATTGCGTCGAGGCCGGGCGGCACCGCTGGGTTGAACTGGCGGGGATGCGGCGGCTGCTCCTGGACGTGCTTGAGGGCCAGGCCCATCATGCTATCGCTCTCGAACGGCAACCGCGCAGTTAGCATCTCGAACAGGATGATGCCCACGCTGTAGAGGTCGGATTGCGGCGACACCCGCTGCCCCCGCGCCTGCTCTGGGCTGAAGTATTGCACCGTCCCCAGCGCCACGCCGGTCTCGGTCATGCTGATCTCGCTCAATCCCTTGGCGATGCCGAAGTCGGTCACTTTGACCACGCCCTGGTTGGAGATGAGCACGTTCTGCGGCTTGATGTCGCGGTGGACAATACCGAGGGAGTGGGCAACCGCGAGGGCGGCGCATACCTGCGCGGCGATCTCCGCCGCCTGAGTAGGGGTGAGCGGCCCAGCCTGCCGGTCCATATACTGGCGCAGGGTTTCGCCCGCCACGTACTCCATCACGATGTAGTGGATTTCGCCGTCCTCACCCACATCATAGACATTGACGATGTTGGGGTGGTTCAGCCCCGCCGCGGCGCTGGCCTCACGTGTGAAGCGGGCGAGGAACTTCTCGTCGCCTGCGTATTGCTCCCTCAGCACCTTGAGCGCCACGATCCTGCCGCCCAATGCGATGTCGCGGGCGCGGTAGACCACCGCCATCCCACCGCCGCCGACCCGCTCCAGCAACTCGTAGCGCTGGTTCAATATTCGGTTAGTCAGTGGCCCGGCGGTGCCTACACTGCCCGCTTTGCTCTCTGCCATCTTCTTTCCTTCGTGTCGGTCAACGCTCACCTTCCGTTAAAATCGGCCGGGCGCAGCCGCGCACATCGGCCTGTAATTGTGTATAATACCTCTACCTAATAACGTTGCCGCCGCTGATTTGTTGCATAAATATGCATTAATTTTAACCCAGTTTGCACCTTATTGTCAACCACAACAAAGCCAGGGTATGAGGGGTGGAGATGCAGTTGATTATCAGGGCATAGTCCTTGCATCATTAACGCCCATGTTTTACGCATCACTGCACTAGGAAGGGAGTTTCAACCAGATGGACAATCTTGAGAACGACAGCTTGCCCAAGAGCGACGAACTGCGCGAGTATCGCCGCAACGATGACGACGATCGCGGCATCCCCGCTGGCGTCGCGCCCACCGCCCAGCCCGACCCCGCCATCATCGAGCCAACCCCTGCGCGGCTCGATGAACTCTACATCGAGGACGAAGCGGATGACGATTATGACGATGCTGATGCCGAGGAACTTGATGAGATGATCAGCGGGGCCGACGAGCAGCCGATGAGCAGCAACGCCGATGTGCTCAACCTGGGCGACCGCTACCTGGTCAGCGGCGAGGAGGCAGGCTACGATATGGGCTTCGGCGACCCCTACGAGGAGGAAGGCACTACCGACGTGCAAGCGGCAATCGAAGACGGTGTGACCTACTTCGCGCCGGTGGATCCACCGGTGGATAGTCGGCTGGGCGGGCGCGAGGGGGCCGGGGTGAGTAGCGGCTTTGCGGGCAGCAGCCTCGACGAGATTGATGCCCCTACCGAGGAACTCGACCCCGTCCTCAACCCGCGCCGCATCCTCAGCGATGATGACCTTGCCGCCGCCGTGGTGCGCGCCCTGGCTGCTGACAGCTACACCACCGACCTACCCATCGAGATCTCCGCTCGCAATGGGGTTGTCTACCTACGCGGTCGGGTCAACTCGATGGATGATGCCGATATGGCGATGGCAGTGGCGGGTGAGGTTCCCGGCGTGCTTGATGTCAACGATGATGACCTCGAATACTAGCCGCCTAGCGGCGCTTCAGTTCGCTAACTTATTGGCTGCTGTGTCGCTGGGTGGGGCGGCGGGGGTGGCGAGTTCGGCGGTGTTGACGCGGCTGCCGATGATGGCGGCGTATTCCACCGGGTTGCGCAGGGTGCCGATTTGCTCGTTGCTGATTTCGACAATCTGGCCCACCTGCAGACCCTTACTGGCATCGGGCAACGCGCCTGCGCCAGTGAGCAGCACAGTGGCGTTGGGGATAGGGTTATCGGCGAGCAGGGCGGCGAT
>QHBQ01000023.1 GCA_003243865.1 Candidatus Chloroheliales bacterium
ACGCTGCTGGCGCGGCCCAACGTGCTATTCATCGGCGTTGGCTCGTTCCTCGCTATCTTCTTCGTCTTCTTCACCAGCCTGTTCGAGAATATCCCCAGAGGCCTCGGCAGTGGCGCGGTGGGCGCACTCGGCTACTGGATTTCGCAGCAGCCGGTGGCGCGTGGCAACCAGCCCTGGTTCTACTACCTGCTGCTGGTGCCGCTCTATGAGACTATCTCCGTATTCTTCAGCCTTGCTGCCATCGCCTACTTCGGTGGCAGGGGTTTCAACTGGGCGCTGAACGGCTGGCGAGTGCGTCAGGGCCAGCAGGTGCAGGCCGGGCGGCCAGTGCAGGCGATGGGCTTCGTCGCCCTCGGCTTCAATCGGGCANCCAGCGCCAGCGCCAGCGGCGAAATCGTGCCGAGNAAAGTGGCGTTCGGNTCACTGCGCNCGTTCCTGATCCTGTTCTTCGCCTGGTGGCTGCTGCTGGCAAACTTCATGTACGGCTGGGCGGGCGAGAAGATGCCCTGGCTNGAGGTTCACGTTGACCAGCCCGCCGTCTACCTCAGTGCNATGTTCCTCGCCACGCTGTTCGCCAGCGTCTACGCCTGGCACCGCAAGCGGCAGGCCGAGGCGGACGGCGAAGCTGAAACAAGCAATATAACAGATGCGACCGTGCCGCAGAAGAGATTCGTGAAAAGCCCTCTGAATTTTGCTATCAGCGGATTGCTACTCGCCCTGGGTTTCGTTTACTTCATTGTCATAGGCGAACAGGGAATGGCATGGCTAATCGGGTTCTTGTTGTTGGCGGTTATCGTTGGTACAGTGCTGAGATACTACCTGACCAGGCCACGCGCAAACGTGGTGGCTCAGCCAACGCCCCAACTGGTGCGCCCGGCTAATCGCACGGTGAAGCCGCTCAACCGCGGCGATGCGGCACTCGCCCAGACGAGCCAAGCGCAACTGGCCCGCCAGCGCGAGCTGCTCGGCCCGCTGTATGCCTGGACGCAGCCCGGCTCCTGGGTGCCATTCGTCGCCTTCATCGCCCTGTTCGTCATCCTCGCCTTCGCCTTCATGTTCAACATGGCAATCCGCAGCTATGACCTGCAAGACAATAAGCTATCACCTGGTTGGGGTCCGCTCATCTGGTACCCACTGATGCTGCTGCTGCTGTTCGTCGGCTTCGCCTTCTGGCGCGGCATCAAGAACGCGGCGCAGGCGCTGCTGGTCAGCATCTTCGTGATTATGCTCTGCTATCAGGTGCGTAGCGGCGTGGCCCTCGCCTACCAGAACGGTGACGTTGCGCCGATGGAGATGGCCGTCTACGTGCAGACCGGCCACGACCTGGTGGATGCAGTACACCGCGTGGAGAAGTACCAGATCTACAAGGACGGCCAGCTTGATATGCCGGTCATCTACGACAGTGACTTCAGTTGGCCGGGCCAGTGGTATCTGCGCAACTTCAGCCAGAAGCGCTTCATGCCCAGCGGGCCGCTGACGATTACCGATACCACGAATGTGCCGTTCATGTTCCTCGGCATGGCCTACCATGACCCCGGCAACGCCCAGGCGGGCATCGCCTCGATTACCGACAACTACGTGTCGCAGCAGTACGTACTGCGCTGGTGGTTCGACGAGCAGATCTACCGCAACTTCGTCCCCAACAACGCGCTGATGCCTGACGGCAGCACCAAGGACATCTCCAAGAGTGGCACATTCCTGGAGAACATCAATGCCGCGCTCGGCACCGTCAGCACCCTGCGAGAACCAGCGGCGCAGGCACGACTGTGGCGTTATCTCATCTACCGCGAACCGTTCCCCACCGGCAACTTCGCGGGCAACAGCTTCGATTTCAAGCTCTACGTGCGCAAGGACATCTACCAGGAGTTCAACGAACTGGCAAATAAGTAGTTAGCTCTAACCCACTGGGGCGCAATTCATTGCGCCCTACAGCGATCTTAATCTGCAATTACTTGAAGGAGACTGAGCTTTGGATATTACTGCCCCGCGCCCCAGCGCCGTGCCGACGAGAAGCAGCATCCTCGACCGCGCCCTCAACCTGGCGGTGGTTAATTGGGAGGTGGTCTACTTTGTGGGCCTGATGGTGGTGGTGCTACTCACCCGCCTGCTGATGCTCGACACCGGCGCGCTGCATCACGACGAATCAATACATGGCTACTACTCCTACCAACTGTTCACCGGCAAGTTTGCCTATCATTACGACCCCACCTATCATGGGCCATTCCTCTACCATGCGGTCGCGCTCATGTTCTTCTTCTTCGGCGCGTCTGATTACACGGTGCGGTTGGCGCCCGCCATCTTCGGCATCGCCCTGATCGCGCTGATGTGGGCGTTCCGCCCGTTCCTGGGTCGCTGGGGTGCGCTGGCGGCTGCCACGTTCATGACCTTCTCGCCCGACATCATGTACTACTCGCGCCATCTTCGCCACGACATTTTCAGCACGGTTGGCACGATGCTGATGCTGCTCGGCATCCTCGGCTTTATCCGTACCCACAAAGCACGCTATATGTACCTCGCCGCGCTGGGGGTCGGTCTGGGCATCACTAACCACGAGCTAATCTACCTCAATGGGGTAATCTTCGTCACCTTCCTCATCTTCGCCTTCCTCTACGAGCAGTTCATCAACACCGCCAAGGCGAGCGAGCAGCGCCCGCTGCTGCTGGCGTTCAGGAGCCTGATCGCCCAGCCGATGGCGATCGGCTTTGCCCTGTTGATTCTGGTCGGCTTTATCGTGCTGTTCTACAGCAGCTTCCTTACCAACATGGGGCAGGTCGGCGATTTCGTCAAGGGCATCACCTACTGGCAAACGCAGCAAGGAGTGGCACGCGGCGACCAACCCTGGTACTACTTCTTCATCCAACTGGCGGTCTACGACCCGATTCTGATATTCTTCGGCATTGCCGGCGGTATCTACCTGATTATCCGCCAGGCCCAGCACAAGCTCTACGATGTGGCAGCCGAGACCGACTCCACCCCCGATGTGCAGCCTGCCCCCAGCCTGCCAACCCAGCTTTCGGTGGTGGAGCTTATCACCCCGCTGCTCGGCTACTGGGCGGTCGGTGCAATCATCATCTACAGCATTGCGGGCGAGAAGATGCCCTGGCTGACGATGCAAATCAGCATCCCGCTGGCGNTGCTGGGGGGCATGGCCCTGGGCCGGATNCTGAAGAACACCGATTGGTCGCGCTTCTGGCGCAGCGGNGGGGTCTGGTCCATCCTTACCATTATCCTGATTGGCTTCGCCCTGGTNGCCTTCCGCGACAGCCTGGCTGCNCCCTATGCCAACCCNGCCACNCCNACNGCCGCCGAGCAGTCTGCTCACCTGCTGCGTAGCCTGCTCACTGCCATAGCCATTGTCATCATGGTCGGCCTGCTGATGTACTGGTACGGCAAGCTGGGCCTGAAGCATAGCTGGCTGACCTTCCTATTCGCGGTCGGGATGGTGCTGGGCATCTACGGCATCCACTCGGCCACTGAACTGAACTTCTACAACGCTGACAACCCCTCAGAGTTGCAGGTCTACGTGCAGACCTCGCCCGACGTGCCGATTGTGGCCCAGCGCATACTACGCCTCTCTCGTGACGAAACCGCCTTCACCAAGCGCAACGCCGACGACCCCACCGGCGGCCATAGCCTCGACATCGCGCTCGACAATCAGGTGGAGTGGCCCTGGGACTGGTACTTCCGCGACCAGAAGGGTTACTTCTACTTCAATGATACCTCACCTCTGAGCAAGCCGCCAAGTGTGGTCATCAGCCGCACCGAGAGCGATGTGAACGGCCAACAGGTGGTACAGCAGGTGGAGCAGACCCTGGGCGGCAACTACATCAAACAGAAATACAAGCTGCGCTGGTGGTTCCCTGAAGAGCTTTACAAGAACCTTGACGCCACCAAGCCTTCGTTCGAGCTTAATCAGATTATCACCAACCTGACTACGGCGAGCAACTGGCCAAACATCGGCAACTACTTCTTCTTCCGCAAGACCCAGAACCCGCTGGGCAGCACCGACTTCTA
>QHBQ01000044.1 GCA_003243865.1 Candidatus Chloroheliales bacterium
TGGTTGGTTGCCGAGGCCAACGGCGATGTTCAGGGCCGCCTCATAGGAGGGGTCATGGCCGAGGTTGCCTAGTGCCTCGACCAGTAGCTCGTCTTTGACCCGCGCACCGATATGCACGGTACGCTCGATTTTATTCTGCCCATCCACCTCGATGCTGGTGATGATATGTTCAGCAATCGGCGGCAGCCCGCCCTCCCAGTCGCGGCGGGTATCCTCGCCGAAATAGCGGCGGGTCAGGGTGAAGGTGCCTTTATGCCCATCGAACTCGCCGCGCATGGTAAAGTCAATTACATCGCCCGGCCAGACGCCGTCACCGCGCCCATTAAGCACATCCACTGTCACCGCGCGATCATCGCTGCTGGTCATCACTATGCTGCATACCCCATCCCCGCTCTTCATCTCGGCGGGCGCATGCCAGTTTAGCCGTGAGGCGAGCCAGCCGATCAGCAGCAGCGCCTGATTGGGGTTGGTATCGTTCGGCCCTCGCTTGTAGTGTACCTGAACGCTGGTCAGCCCGTTGAGGAAGGGACGGAGATAGAGGGCATCGAAGATCTGGGCGGTCAACTGTCGCCACGAGGTCAGTCGGATCCAATTTAGATCGTTGATCGCCACCGCCGGGTCGTCAATCCGGTGCAACTGGGCCAGCCGCGCCAAATCCATGTCCGGCTTAGGGAAGGTTATCGAGTCGATGATCAGCTCATCGGCGCTGGCGAGCAGGCTGCCGAAGGGATACTGCTCGAGCTTGTAGTCTTCGGTCAAAGCTCCCTGCGGCCAGTTCGGCCACCAGAGTATCACCGGCAGGTCGGAGACCAGCAGGGGAATGACCGTGCCGGGCAGGTCCGCGGCGGCGCTGGGGCCGTGCGCAGTGATGTTGATTTGCTCACCGCAGATCGGCCGCCCACCCCCCACCGGCAGACGGCAGTGCGCTGCCAGGCTGGTCTCGATTTTGTCTTCACCTTCGCCCCCCTGGTTGAGCAGCATGATGGTGCGGGAGGGGTAGTAAGCCGCGATGTTGGCAACCATCTGGGTCATATCGCCCATCCTGCTCTCGTCGGGGGCATAGGCGATCAGGTTCATCAGGCAGAAACGAATTACCGCCAGTCCGCTGTCGCCACCCTGGCTGGCGGCCGCCCACAGGTTGGTCAACTCGCGCTCGATGGTGCGGGCATCCACGCCGACCGGTTTGCCGCCAACAAAGGTTTGTACTCGGCTCTCTTCTGTGGTATCCATTACGGTCTCCTCCAGACGCGGTCGTCGCGGGCCATCATCTGCTGGGCGGCGATTGGCCCCCAGCTACCCGCCTCGTAGTTGGGGAAGGCGGGCGGCGGCAGCACCTTCCAGCCGTCGAGTATGGAAGTGACTAGTGTCCAGGCCGCCTCCACCTCGTCGCGGCGGGTGAACAGCGTCGAGTCGCCGATCAGAATGTCGAGGATGAGGCGCTCGTAGGCATCGGCAGGCTGCACCCCGAACGCCGCACTGTAGCGGAAGTCCATGTTGACCGAGCGCAGCCGCATCCGTGAGCTTGGCACCTTCGACTCGAACTTGAGGGTGATACCCTCGTCGGGCTGAATCTGCAAAGCGAGGATGTTCTGTTCTAGAGCGGCCACCCCCATCTGGCGGAACAGTTGCAGTGGCACCGGCTTGAAGCGGATCGCAATCTCGGTGGCGCGCACCGGTAGGCGCTTGCCGGTGCGCAGATAGAAAGGTACATCCTGCCAGCGCCAGTTTTCAATAAACAGCTTGATCGCCACGAAAGTATCAGTCATTGACTGCGGGTTTACCTTTGGCTCCTGGCGATAGCCAATCACGTGTTCGCCGTTGATGCTACCCGGCCCGTATTGGCCGCGTACCACCCGCTCGGCCACCTCGCGAGCATCGAGCGGCTTGATTGCGCGCAGCACCTTCACCTTCTCGTCGCGAATGGCATTGGCATCGAAGGCCACCGGCGGCTCCATCGCGGTGAGCGCGAGCTGCTGCATCATGTGGTTCTGCACCATGTCGCGGATCGTGCCTGCGCCTTCATAATAACCAGCCCGCTCCTCCACGCCCAGATTCTCAGCAACGGTAATCTGCACGTGATCAACATAGCGGCGGTTCCAGATTGGCTCGAAGATGGTGTTGGCGAAGCGGAAGACGAGGATGTTCTGCACCGTCTCCTTGCCCAGATAGTGGTCAATGCGGTAGGTCTGCTCCTCGTTGAACACCGCACTCAGTTTGGCATTGAGGTCGCGGGCGGTGGCAAGGTCAGTGCCGAACGGTTTTTCGATGACGATGCGGGTCCAACCGCCGCCGGCCCAATGTTGCCGCGCCAACCCGGCCTGGCCCAGATTGTGGATGATCCCCTCGTAGGCGGTGGGCGGGGTGGCCAGATAGAAGACGCGGTTGCCGCTGGTACCCTGAGTGCGGTCAAGTTCACCGAGCATGGCAGCGAGCTTCTCGTACGCCTTCTCGTCGCCGAAATCGCCCTGCACATAGTGCATCCCCCGCGCCAGGCTGTTCCACACGGT
>QHBQ01000307.1 GCA_003243865.1 Candidatus Chloroheliales bacterium
AGAAGAAGGAGACTGCGAGTGGGGCAATCGTCCTCGCCATTACCCCAACCCCGACCACCGTCCCGATCGCGACCCAGCCCACTCGCAGTCTCCTTCTTCTTGAGCGCGGATAGCCAATTGTCGAACGCCTTGCTCTTCAGGCTGCTCAGTTGGTCGCCAGTCAGCGGTTTGTTATCCTGGCGATCAACCACCAGCACCAGGTGCCAGCCAGCATCGTCCTTGAACGGGCCGATGGTCTGGCCCTTCTGCGGATTAGCGTCGAAGACGGCGGTATCGAACTCCGCCGATTGCTGGCCTTTGGCGATGAAGCCCATGTCGCCGCCCTTGTCCTTGGTCGCCGTGTCGGTAGACTTCGCGCGGGCAACATCCTGGAAGCCCTTGCCCCCGTTAATCTCAGCCAGGGCCGCCTTAGCATCGGCTTCGTTATCGGTCTGGATCTGCGATAGCTGAAGCTGAAGCGTGCTGGTCGGGATGCGCGATTGCAGGATGTCGGTGATACGCTTCTTTAGGTACGCGGGCTGGGCGATGAGGTTGAGATAGTCATCGGTGCTGATGCCGGGGCAGGCCAACTGGCAGTAGGTGGTACTGGTATCGGGCTTATTGCCGCTGACTTCTTGGATCAGCTTGCTGTAGCGCGTGCCAGCAGTGGCCGATGCACCCGCAACCGGGATTGGCGTGGGGGTAATCGTCGGCGTTTGTGATGGGGTCGGCGTTATCGTCGGGGTTGGGCTGGGGCCGCCGGGCGTGTTGGTTGGCGGAGTGGTCGGCGTGATGGTCGCGGTTGGCGTCAGCACCGGGGTTGGCGTCGCGGGCGTGCCGGTTACAGTCAGCGTCGCAGTAGGTGTTATTACCGGGGTGTTGGTTGGCGTCGGTTGCTGCGGTGGCGGGGCCTGATCCTGGATTGTGCTGGAGACGACATCATCGCGACTCCATTGCAGGCTGAAGTCGCTGCTGGCGTGGCGGGTGATGAGGGTATTGTCCACCAGGTTGCCCAGCGAGGTGGGGTCGAGCGGCGCGGTGCTGACCGTATTCAGATTCTGGAGGTCATCCTTGTACTGCTGACTCTGATTGAAGGGACCCGGTGCCGTCTGGCCCGTCTGGCCTGCCTGTTGTTGATACTGGTAATAAAAAGCGTCTTGCTGGACTTGCTGATAGAGGTCCCAGCGCCGCTGCTTATCGTAGGTAGCGCGGTTTAGGTTCTGGCCCTCGACGGTGGCGACGGTGCGGTTGGGGTTGACGACCAGATTGATGTAGATGGGGATGAGCAGCACGAGCAAGCAAACAGCCAGCGCCGCGCTGAGCAGAATGACGATGCGGCGTTGGGCTTGCTGCTCGCGCTGAAAGCGGGTAAGCTGCCGCTTGGTCATCGCCCGCTGCGCGGGAGGGGTTACCGATTGCAGCCTCTTCTTTTTTGCCATGATCTAAAGCCTTGCTCCTTCTCAGGTTGGGCGAGTAATCCTCAACGGTTAAACGGCCCAACGAAGGGTAGCAGGGCCATGTGGCGGGCGCGCTTCAGGGCAGTGGTGATCATGCGCTGGCAGTGGGCGTTCGCGCCCGTCTTGCGGCGCGGCTCGATCTTGCCGCGCTCCGAGAGGAAGCGGCGCAGGCCGTTGACATCCTTGTAGTCAATGTAGTCGCGATGCTCAAGGCAGTAGCTGTTCATCTTGCGGCGCACCGGGTAGCGTTCGCTGCGCCCGCCGGGGCGCGGGCGGCGCGGGCCGCCGCGTGAGCCGCCGCCATCACCGTCACGCGAACCGCCATAAGGGCGGGGGGTGTAGGGGCGAGGGCGATACTCGCGCGGGGCGGGAGCCTGACCGCCACCCGGCACCGATGGTGTCGGCCCCTCGCTAGCAGCCGATGAGGTTGGCGCAGCGTCGGCAGAGGCCGTGCTGCTCATCATTTCGTCGTTATCAGTGGACAATGCTGTGTCTCTCCTGTTGGGTGTAGGGGCGGGTTGCACTCACCCTTTTAGATTGGCTATTAGAATGGGATGTCGTCCATATCTTCTTCAAAGACGGGCGCGGCGGACGTATCCTGGTTGCTGGTCGAGCGTTCGGCAGTGTTGCTGCGCTGGGCGCCGCTGTAGCCGCCGCCTTCGCCAGCCTGGCGACTGTCCAACATCATCATGTCGGTGGCGAACACTTCAACCCAGGTCTTCTTCTGACCGGTCTGCGCGTCGTCGTACTGGCGCATCGAGAGGCGACCTTCGATGTAGACCTTGCTCCCTTTGTGCAGGTACTCGTTACAGATCTTGCCCAGGTTGCCGAAGGTGGTGACGTTGAACCAGTCGGTCTCCTCGCGGGTTTCGCCTTCGGGGGTCTTCCACGAGCGCGAGCAGGCGAGGGTGAAACGCACCTGTTCCTGCCCATTCGGGGTGAAACGCATCTCCGGGTCTTTACCCAGGTTGCCGATAAGCATAATCTTGTTCAAGCTGCGACCAGCCATTGTGAGCCTCCTCTTGGTAAGTTCTAGCAATATTCTTGGTTCTGCAAGCGAGAGCGTCGCTTTCGTGACGATGTCTGTTACTGGGGCAAGCGGGGTTCTACCGCTGGCTCAGGGTGAGCGGGGACGGCTTCTACGCTGTCGGGCCGCACCAGGATATGGCGCAAGACGTCGTCGGACAGCCGCAGGTTGTGTTCAAGCTCAGAAGCCTGAGCCGGATTGAGCAGCAGGTTGGTAACGACGTAGTAGCCGTCCTGGAAGTTCTCGATGTTGTAGGCAAGGCGGCGGCGGCCCCAAGGTGAGGTCTGGATTACTTCCTTGACCTGACCGCCGAGGGTGGCGATATAGTTATTGATCCGCTCGATGATGGGGG
>QHBQ01000170.1 GCA_003243865.1 Candidatus Chloroheliales bacterium
GAACTGCTGTATTCCCGTGCAATTATCTAACCACCCCTCCCCATCGGGGGAGGCTGGTACAGGGTCCGAGAAGCGCACAAACGCTCATCGCAACTACGTACAGGAGCAACATTGATGGATTATTGGAACACAGACTCCGGCTGGAGCATGAGCAGCGACGAACCGGCCTCGCCATCGGGTGGCGGCGTGCTTGCCGTCGTCTTCGCCGAGAGCCTGAACGCGGGCAAAGCGCTGCTGGCGACCGCCCGCCAGTTGGCCGACGAACTGAGCGGTACAGTCAGCGTAGCCCTATTCAACGGTGATGAGACAGCAGGCAACGAACTGGTCAAGGCTGGCGCCGATAACGTCTACCTCGTCGCCAGCGACTCCGACAGCCTGCTGGCTGGCTACCTCGAAGCAATCAAGGCGCTGATCGAGCAAGCTGCCCCTGATGCTATCCTACTCACCAGCGGTAGGCGTGGCGATGAACTGGCTGGCTTGCTGGCGGGCAGGCTCGGCGGCACGCTGGTGGTTGGCGCAAATGCCATATCTGTGGACTACAGCGAACGCGCCATCCTCGCTACCCAGCCGGTCTACGGCGGCGCGGCCATTGCAAGCTGGAAGCTAGCGGGCAAGCCCCAGATCGTCACAATGCGCCCTGGCACCGCCAGCCCGCTGATTGACAAGCATCGCAGCGGCAAGGTCGAGGCGTTCAGCTTCAGCGCACCCGCCAGTTCACTTCAGGTCAGCAAGGCGGATAGCCCGGCGCCGCCACCCGATCTGCTCCACGCCAGCATCATCGTCGCCGGTGGGCGCGGCACGGGTGGGGATGGGTTCAAGCTGATTGGCGAACTCGCCGCCCTGCTCGGCGGCACGGTGGGCGCAACCAAGTCGGCGGTGCGGGAGGGCTGGGCCGGGCCGGAGCAGCAGATTGGGATGCTCGGCGCAACGGTCAAGCCACGTCTGTACATCGCCTGCGGCATCAGCGGCACGCCTGAACATCTGATGGGTATCGCTGAAGGCGCAACCATTGTCGCGATCAACACCGCCCCCCAAGCGCCGATCTTTGCGCTTGCCGATTATGTGGTGGTCGGCGATCTGCACGAAGTGCTGCCCGCCTTCATCGCGCGGCTGAAGAAAGCGCAATAGCAAAGATATGTCTGACTCAAACCTCAAACCTCAAACCTCAGCACTGACTGATGTGCCAGAGATAAGGGTCGGCCACTACACCGATGAGGAGCGCGGCACCGGCTGCACCGTCGTTCTCTGCGAGGAGGGCGCAATTGTCGGCGTGGACGTGCGGGGCGGCGCGCCGGGTACCCGCGAAACCGACGCGCTACGTCCCGCCAGCCTGGTAGATGTCGCTCATGCGGTGCTGCTCACCGGCGGCAGCGCGTTCGGCCTGGCCGCTGCTGATGGGGTGATGCGCTACCTGCGCGAACGGCAGTGCGGCTACGCCTTCAACCCTGACGCCGACCCTGAACTGCGCGTGCCGATCGTGCCAGCGGCGGTCATCTATGACCTAAGCTACAAGGCGGCGGCCTGGCCTAGCGCTGCGGATGGCTACGCTGCCTGCCTGGGTGCCAGCAATGACGGGTTCGAGGTGGGCAGTGTTGGCGCAGGTACTGGCGCGACTGTGGGCAAGCTGCAAGGGATGGCCGCCGCGACTAAAGGCGGTCTCGGCAGCGCCTCGATCACCCTCCCCGACGGCAGCATCATCGCTGCTCTGATGGTGGTCAACGCTTTCGGCGATGTCCGTGACGCGCAGGGGCGGATTATCGCTGGGCCTCGCGCGGTGGATGGCAACTTCATGGACACAGTCGCTGCGCTGTCTGCCACGCCACTGCTCCGCGCCGCAACCGGCGGCAACACCACTATCGGCGTGGTCGCCATCAACGTGCCGCTTAACCGTGAGGCGGCTACTGCAATTGCGCGCATGTCCCACGACGGCCTTAGCCGCGCCATCCACCCCTGCCACACCCTGCTTGACGGTGATACCATCTTCGCCCTCGGCACTGGTGGGCGTGGCGAGGTCGGCCCAATCGCGGTCAGCCAACTTGGCGCGCTTGCCGCCGAAGTCACCGCCCGCGCGGTGCGTTCGATTTGGTCCTAGCCAAGACCCCTCCCCCAAAGGGGGAGGCTGGATGGGGGAGCGCATCAAGGGCGAGTGCAACCCGCCCCTACATTATCGTTCTTAATCTACAATCTACAATCTACAATCTACAATCTGCAATCCGCAATCAGTATAGAGGGAGAAAGCAAGTGACCACCATGACCAGCCCCGTCATCGCCGACTGGGCTACCGCCGCACCCGATTACATCTGGCTCCGCCACTACGAGCCAGGCGTCCGCCCCGCCCTCGATTATCCGGCGGTGCCGCTGCACGGCCTGCTCGAAGCCACCGCTGCGCGCACCCCGCACGCCGTCGCCACCGAGTTCTACGGCGCGCACCTCACCTACGCCGAACTCAACCGCCAGGCCGACGCCTTCTGCGCTTACCTGCAAGATTTGGGGGTAAAGAGGGGCGATCGCGTTGCAGTGGTGCTGCCCAACTGCCCGCAGTTCGTTATTGCCTATTACGGTGCGCTGAAGACGGGCGCGATCGTGGTACCGACTAACCCGCTCTATGTCCCGCGCGAGCTTGAGCAGCAGTTCAACGATGCCGGGGTCGAGACGGTAGTCTGCCTCAGCCATCCGGTCTGGCCGCGGGTTGATGAAATCCGCGCCAACACTGCGGTCAAGAACGTGATCGTTACCCACATCAACGATTATTTCCCGCTTCATCTGCGCGCACTTTACCCGGTCAAGGCCAAGACCGAGCATACCTGGAGCGACTACCGGCACGACCCTGCCAACGGCGTCCACGCCTTCACCCATGCGATCAACCACAGCCTGCGGCGCAAGCCGGTGGCGATGCAGCCCGACGATCTCGCCCTGCTGCAATATACCGGAGGCACCACCGGTACGCCGAAGGGCGCAATGCTCACCCACCACAACCTGGTCGCCAACACCGTGCAGGTCAACGAGTGGTTCACCTCCCCCGACGCGAAAAACGGCAAGGCGGTCTTCTTTGCGGTCACGCCCTTCTTCCACGTTTACGGCATGACGGTGGTAATGTCGCACTCGCTCTACAGCGGCGGGAAGCTCTTGCTGCTGCCCCGCTGGGTAACGGAGGACGTGCTGGAGGCAATCGAACATGGCAAGCCAACCATCTTCAGCGGTGTGCCTACCATGTATATCGCCATCAACAACGCGCCCGACATCAGCAAGCGCGACCTGAGCAGCGTTCAAGCCTGCATCAGCGGCGCGGCCCCGCTGCCAGTCGAGGTGGCTGAGGAGTTCGAGCGGCTGACCGGCGGGCGGGTGGTCGAGGGCTACGGGCTGACTGAGGCCGCGCCGGTGACGCACTGCAATCCGATGTACGGCCAGCGCAAGCCGGGCAGCATCGGTGTGCCATTCCCCGATGTTGAGGCCAAAATCGTTGACCCCGCCAGCCATGCCGACTTGCCCCAGGGTGAGATCGGCGAACTAGCGGTCCACGCCCCGCAGGTAATGAAGGGCTACTGGCAGCGCCCCGAAGAGACCGCCGAGGTGCTATCTACTGACGGCTGGCTCTACACTGGCGACCTCGCCCGCATGGACGATCAGGGTTACTTCTACATCGTGGACCGCAAGAAGGACATGATCATCGCGGGCGGCTACAACATCTACCCGCGCGATGTCGAGGAGGCGCTGTACCAGCATCCCGCCGTGCAGGAGGCGGTGGTCGCGGGCGTTCCCGACCGCTATCGCGGCGAGACGGTCAAAGCCTACATCGTGCTGAAGGTCGAGCAGCAAGCCACTGCTGACGAGATCATCGCCTTCTGCCGCGCCCGCCTCGCCGCCTACAAGGTGCCGCACCTGGTCGAGTTTCGCGACAGCCTGCCCAAGACCCTGGTCGGCAAGTTCCTCCGCCGCTTGCTGGTCGAAGAGGAGACCAAGAAGCAAGCCAGCGACGAAGAACATCCCGTCGAGGCTGCCGCCGACGCGCTGATTGACTCGATGCCTGCGGAGTAAGCCAGCCCAATGAAACATGAGTCATCCCGAATTT
>QHBQ01000021.1 GCA_003243865.1 Candidatus Chloroheliales bacterium
ACGTTGCTGGGTGGCACATCGGTGAAGGTCTGGGTGCCAGGCGTGACCAGCGGATAGTGGGCGGCGTTAACCACTAGCTTGGTAAGCTGGCCGCGAGTGATGGCGCGGTTGGGCAGGTAGCAAGGGTAGATTGCGCCAGCCGCAGTGCAGCTTGCCGGGTCGAAGCCACTAAGGATGCCGTTGATAAAGCCAGTCTCGATGTAGACGTAAGCGAAGTAGCTGGGCGGCACATCGGTGAAGTCCTGTCCGCCACGTGGCGGGGTAGTAAGCATCATTCCGAAGCCAAGCACGACCACCTTGGCGAACTGGGCGCGGGTCGAAGTGCCGCCTGGGCTGTAGTGAGTGGCGTCAGTGCCGTTGACCACGCCGCGACAGTAGAGGTAGTGGATGGCAAAGTAGAAGACGTTGCCGTTGACGTCACTGAATGGGTTGGGGCAATCGGTAGGCGTGGCCGAAGGCTGCGGTGTGCTAGTCGGAGGCACAGGCGTATCGGTCGGCAGCCCAGGCGTGTTGGTCGGGCCGCTAGGTGTATCGGTCGGCGCCGGGGTGATGGTCGGTGTATGAGTCGGGCCGCCAGGCGTTTCCGTCGGCACGGGAGTATTGGTCGGCCTGGGCGTGTCGGTCGGGCCGCCGGGCGTCTCGGTCGGAGTGGAGGTCAGAATCGCGCCCTGCACTGGCACGTAGCCGAGGCGGGCGACGTAGTTTGCACTGGTGCCGACCCCATTGGCGGGCAGGCCAATGGTACTATCCAGCCGGTAGTTGGCCGAGGTGCGGCCCTCGCCACCGCTGGCTCCAAGCTGGCTCCAGTAGATGGCATAGTTGGCGGAACTGGCAGCCAGGGTGGTGGTAACGAGCAGCAGGGTGGAGAAGATACCCAGCAGGCTGGCACGCAGCGGCTTTCGTGGTATGGATGAGCGGTTCATCGTCAAGCTCCTTTCTGAGCGCGAAGCGGCTACTTGAAGTTGACGACGACGGTTACAAGGCCGTTCTGGTCGGGCTTGCCTGCCACCTTGCCGATGGGGTTGGCGCTATCCTTCGCCGCGCTGATGCTACCGTCAGCGACGATCGCCAGGCGGTCGCCCACCTTCACGTTGCCGCTGACCCTGGCCTGCGCCTGCCCAGCGATGATTATCTGCATCAGGTCGCCGGACTTGATGGTGGTAGCCTTGTCATCCACCTGGATGGAGTCGTGGCTCATCGGGTTGGTCTTGTCTGCCGCAGGGTAGACCTGGTAGCGATACTGGGCGATACCGATCGCAGCGTCAGCGTTGCTGGCGTCGGCCTTAACCACGCCGAGTACCTGGCTGCCTTCCACCATCGCGTTGTTGCCATCAAGAGCCAGCACATCGCCGGGGTGCAAGTCGGCGTTGCCGTCATACTTGACCATCAGGCCGAAACCGTTAGGGCTGAACCAGCCGCCGGTGGAGTGACCGGAGCCGCGGGCGTAGATGGCCGTGTTGGCGGCGGCCTGAGTGTAGCTGTCGAAGAAACCGCCGAAGCTGCTGCTGGTGCCGAGGTAGGCGGTACCCCACACGCCCTCGCCCCCACTGCCGGTACCGTGCCCAAAGACGCCACTACCGCCCGCAGATGAGGCGAGGCCGCTTACGCCGTCAGAGTAGCCGGATACCGCGGCAGTGTCGTTGCTGGCATAGCCGACCGCGCCGAGGGTGCCGGTGAACACGCCGCCTGCGCCCCGATCGCTGCCGCTGGCGAAGCTGACCCCGACCACGCCTGCGCTCTGCTGCGAGTTGGTGCTGCTGTCGCTGATAGAGTGTATGCCGCTGCCGCTGTAGGCAGTCGCGAACAGGGCATACTGGGGGTGGGTGGTATTGAAGGTGAGATTCTGGAAGAAGCCGCCGTAGCCCGACCCAGCGACTGTCCCTTGCAGCGTAGACTGGATGCCGAACTGACCACCAGTGCCGCTGCCGCCACCGGAGTTGATAAAGCCGCCAGCGGTGCTGGAGCTGGTGCCGCCGGTGCCGATACCACCCACGCCGACGGAAAGGCCGGTGCGATTGCCGGTGCCACCATTGGTATTCTGGAAGGAGCCAGCCACGGCGTTGTTAGCGCCACCGCCGGTTGCGATCACGTTCAGCAGGGCTGGGTCAGGGCTATTGCCGGTGGTTGCACCTGCGATCATTGCGCCCGGCGCGAGGCTGTAGGCATAGGGCGAGCCGGTCATCTCGAAGCGAGGGGTCATCTCCGCGTCAGTGGCTACGGTGATGCCCAGGTAAACCTTGTTGGCGAACAACTGGGTGGTAACCGAGGACCAGGTCGTATTGCTGCCTAGCAGATAGGTGAACAGGCCGTTGCTGCTGGGGGTGACACTGACCGGCCCCTCGGTATAGAGTGGCGAGCCGCCGCTAGCGACGGCGTAGAGCTTGAAGGTGACGTTGGTGGCGACCGTGATCGGGTTGCCGCTGGGGTCGGTAAGCCGACCCTGCACGGTGAGGTGGTAGGGGGTCTGGTCGGCAGGGCTGTCTGGCTTGCTGGCGCTGGTCTGGCTGACGCCGGGGGCAAGCTGGACGCTGACGCCGCTGATCTGGCTGGGCGGCGCGGCCTGGACACTGCCGATAAACTGGGCGAACACGACAAGCATGGCAAGCGTGAACGCGATGAGGGAGGTGATACGGTTGAGTTTCATTTCTGTTCCTTTCTTTGGGTAACTGAAGGTTGCTGCTGATAAACTCGCAAAGGTCGCGGAGCGAGGTGAAGTAGTAGCGTTGGCCGGATGGTACGTGTTCGATCGAGCCGCGCCACTGGGCGGCCCGCCCTTCCTGGTCAAGTTCGTGCCAGATACGAACGATGAACAGATGCTGAACTCGCGTCATCATGCCCTTGCCCTTTCATGCGTCCTCACTCCATCACTCTGCGGCAATTGTAAACGAGCAGCATCCGATAATCATCCTATGTGGATGAAGAGACGCTTTAGGCATGAGACACGAGTGGGGAAGGCCAGCCAGCGGATTAGGTTCAGCGGTATCGGTTACAAGTTAAGCCAT
>QHBQ01000500.1 GCA_003243865.1 Candidatus Chloroheliales bacterium
TGTAGAACGGTATATTGCCTGCTACAGCGGTCAGCTGGCGCATACTGAGCTGCACGCGGCGACGGTACAAATTGAGCATTGCTGCGAAATCAAGCAGTTCGCTCTCGCTCATCTGTTTTCACCAGCCTTTAGCGACGCAGATTTGCATTGGTATTCGACCCTACCATAGTTGTAGGGGGTACTTGCATTTTAACAGGGATACTTGCTTGATACAAGTGAGAGGCAGACGACAGGTGCAGGTTTTCGGGCCAAGGACGGGTAGTAGGCACACTTTGCCTTGTTTCACTAGCTTACGATCAAGCGAGTCACTATCACGCAAGTTAGCGCTATTGACAAGAGCTAATCGCGAAAATAGGGTATAATTGGCCTCTACGGATTGCTGTTACACGACGCAATGCAGTGCCATATAAGAGGGGGTGCGCAAGTTGGCAACGAAAATTAGCGAGGCAGGAGTTATTGAGGGCGAGCGCAGTGTGCAAAATGTAGGGCCTACGCCAACACCCGGGCGCCGCGCCCAGAGTAAGGCGACCGAAGACGAAGTATTGCGCCTGGTGGGGGAACTCGGTGAGGTGAGTGTCAGCCAGGTGCATCAGCGCCTGAGCGAAGGTGGCACCCGCAGCATCACGTATCTGGCGGTGGGCAGCGTGCTGCGTGAACTCGGAAAGCGAGGACAGCTAGCAGTACAGCGGGATAGGCATCGTCTGCTGTATCGGCTGCGCGGGCCGAATGATGATGCGTCTGCTACTCTCCTATCCCCGGCTGCTGTCACCGCTCCGCGTCCCAGACGAATGCCGCCGCACCGAGTTGATGTGCAGCTCACCCCGCTTGAGGGGGAGGTGCTAGCGGCGATTGGGAAGCTTGGCACCACCAACCTTGACCAGCTCTATCGAACACGACCAGGCGGCAGGGGGTTCACCTATGCCGAGGTGGTTCGCGCCGTGCATAGGCTGGTTCAGCATCGGCTGGTTAGCCGCATTCACGAGCGAAACCGCTACTTCTACCTGGTGGGGGAGTAGGTGGCGATCTGAACTGAAACACCTATAGTCTATCTAGCTAGGATACAGCCCATCTTCGGGTACATATCACGCGTAGCTATTATGTGTAGGCCAAAGAGAGGGGTGAACAGTGGAATACCGAGGCAAGATGATAGAGATTGAACAGAGGCGCTACGTCAGCGGGGCAGAAGGGCCATCCCGTGAGCAGATGCGAACCATTGGCAACTATGTTTGCATCGCCCGCTGGGATGGGCAAGAAGTAACAGCCGCTAGCGCGGCCAGTGCCGAAGATGCGTATCTCAGCGCAGTTAGGCAGGTCAAACAGAAGATAGACGAGGAGCTGAGCAGCCAGCCTGCAGTATAAAAGGGGGTGCATCATGCACCCTCCTTTAGAGAGGAGAGTTCCTTGCCCAACGGGATGTTGAGCGCAGTAGAGGTTAAAGCACTAGCCCGCGCCGGTGAGAGCGAGACGGTTGAATTCAAGCTGGAGAACGAAGTTCAGCCAGATATTGCCGAGTTGCTGGCTGCTTTCGCCAACGCCAGCGGCGGCGTGACGCTCTTCGGTATCACTGATGATGGGGTGGTTGTTGGCGTCAGCCGCCCAAACCAGCTTACTGCCCGCATTAGAGCGGCGGCTCGCAGCTGTAAGCCACCGCTGGATGAAGCCCTCACCGTTTACACCGTTTCAGTAGATGGTAAGGAGGTTGTCGTCGCCACGCTACCTAGTCTCGACGATGCGGTCTACAGCTACGCTGGTGCCTTCCGCAGACGCAGTGGCTCGTCTAACATCGCTCTATCCGACACAGCTCTCTATGATCTGGTGCTGCGCCGGCGCGGGCGCGAGTTTGATAGCCGCCCAGTTGCCAGTGCCAGTCTTGACGACCTTGACCCCACCAGCGTCAATCAGCTTATCGAGGCAAGGGCCAGCTTCACCGCTCCTACCAGCCCGCTAACGCAAGCCAGTTACCCAAGCGACGAGGCTAACACGCAGCTTCAGGCGCTGGGCGTGCTAACCGCGGGGGCTGGCAGGTTGGTTCCCACCGTTGCTGGTCTCCTGGTTGCTGGGCGAGAGCCGCAGACGCATATACCCGGCGCGAGTTTGCAGATTGCCCGCTTTCGTGGCACTCAGCCGGTGGAGTTCCTCGACCGCGCCGAGCTAACCGGTAACATCCCGGCGCAGATAAAGGCGGCGCTCGCTTTCGTAGACCGCACCACCAGCTTCGCCGCAAAGATTGGCGGCGGCGAACGCGAGGACATTCGCCAGTTCCCACCGGCGGCAGTGCGCGAGGCGATAATCAATGCGCTTCTACACCGCGATTACCAGACAACGGCCAAGGTCAACGTCAGCATCTTCGATGACCGCATTGAGGTGATCAACCCCGGCGGTTTGTTGCCCGGCGTTGAGTTGGAGCACATCGTCGGTTCACACCTGCTGCGCAACCGGACGCTCGGCCCGCTGCTGCTCTGGTTGCGCTGGGTTGAGAGTTGGGGGACGGGTATTCGTCGAATGAAGGCAGCGATGCAGGAGGCGGGGTTGCCAAAGCCTGTATTCCAGGCCACCGATAACTGGTTTCAGGTGACGCTGACAGGCCATCCGACCGGCCTGGAGCCAACGTCGCTGGTGGAGCAGCCTACTGGTGTTAGGGTCAAGCCGCTCGTTAAGGAGAGCATATGGCGAGGGCTGAACGAGCGACAGCAAACGCTCCTCCGCGAGTTCAGCGCTGCCGGTGGCGGGCGCATCAGCGCCTCTGGGTACGGTGCAAAGTTCAATCTCTCGCCGGTTCAGTCATTTAGAGACCTACGTAGGCTCGTCGAGGTTGGCCTGCTTGAGCGCATCGGCAAGGGGAAGTACACGGTGTACGTCATGCGTGAGCAGAACAGCCCGGGCAACATTCAAGATGAAATGATGTGAAGGGTGAGGAAATGATAGGAAAGGATGTGAAGGGATGGGCAAAGGCTGGCCTGCCAGCACAGAGGCTGGCAACAGTCAACTCAATACAAGTATCCGCCGCCAGTGGTCGAGGTTATATGCGAGCGAGTGCTGGCCGAGATTGAAGCGCCCCGGCGCGCCAGCACCGCCGTGCCGGGGCAGTTCGTATACCACCGTCATGTTGCCGAGGATAACCGCTGCTGACATCATCAGGGCGGCGCAGATGAATGGTGGCGACCGGCCAACTGCTGTCGGCCAGGCGGCTTTCACCGCGACTCCCACCACGACTTCCAAATTAACAAATGAGGCTATAATACTAAGAACACCACCTGAATCAGCTGGGGCAGGTCATTGCCTTTTTCGCTAACAAAGCTGGCTTTCTTCGCACTGTCTACATGGAACTGCCAGTTATGACTTGCCGTGCTATCGCCTCTGGCCAGCCAGCTTGCAGTAAAGGTGACCAGAACGCCACTGCCGCTTGCATCGCTCTCAACTCTGGTTTCCAGCGTCACCGACGTTGCCGTTGTATTTAGCTGTCTCCCAAAATTACCCGTATGTGACAACCATACCCCCGCAGGAAGCTGAACCACAGCAGTGCCCGGCGTATCGGGCCAAAGCGCCACCTCATTTGGATAAGAGTATCGAACTTCAGTACTGGTAGTGAGTCCACCAATTACCCCTTCATCGGCGCGGCGTGGTGGCGACTTCTGCAGGGCTGCGGCCTGCTTGGCGAGCCTTATAGCATCATCTGACTTGATGATTGGCTGCGGGGGCAGGTTGTCGCAGGCCACCAACCACGCGATGATGAATAGCACAGCGATGCCCGCTATAACGTTCTTCTTCATAATAACCCCTCCTCTGTTGTACCATTATACTACAGACCAAGCCAGGAGAGGTTGGTTCCCTGGTTGGTAGCTGCCAGTGTAAGGCAACAGCAAGCGATAGCTATCAGGGCGAGGCAGCGGCGACCGGCGACGGTAATTCAGCAGCGGCTGGTTAGCCGCATTCACGAGCGAGACCGCTACTTCTACCGGGTGGAGGAGTAGGTCGGCAGCCCGGTGGGGGTAGGGCGCGTCTTTGTCTACATATCGCTGAAGCGTAGTAAAAACAAGCACCACTAGGGAGCAAGCTACTTAGTGGGTACTCGGCACGGGCGCGGGGCGGATTGATGGGCATAAGGCGATGCTGTTGGGCGCAGTGGGTGTTGCAGTGGCATTATCGCCAACTGCATTACAGGCGACCAGGAGCGTGGCGATAGTCAACAAGAGCAGGCAGACGGCGGATCGCAAGCCTTCTCTTGACCACTTGAACCTGCTAATTCGTCCCCATATGCGTGACGCAAGTACCCGGGAGCGGCTACTTCTGGGTAGACCCATTCAGGTTCAGATGGTTCTGCGCTTTATACTCAGTGAGTTCGAGCCGCAAGCTCTCAACAAACGAGGCATAGCCATCCATCTCCAGCTTACGCACGCGGGGATCCTCCTCATCATCTTTCGCTGCCAGGCGCGCCAACTTCTTTTCAAATGTTGCGATCCACTCTTTGGTGGCTTCGTATTGCTCAGGTGTGCTAATCATTGTTGGCCGCTCGTGTACTCGTGGTTACTTTTGCTCGGCTCCGACCAAATTGAGGCGGTACTCTGCCTCATATTTGGCAAGCTCTTCGCGTAGCTCTTCCATCACGGTAGCGATTGCCTGTCGCTCAAGTTCATAAGCTGCTGGCTGGATGGTGAGATCATCTTCAGCTTGTGGCGCGGCCAGCGCCTGCTCGAATCTTGTCACCTGCGCCTTGGTGGCGGTGTACTCAGCTTCGATGATTGGTGCAGGCCGTGGTGTCCTGCTGGTAACAGGCCCGGCGGTCTTCGTGTTTGTTGACGGTCGCCTGTACACCAGCTGGCGAACCTGCTAACTTGTTTGAACCTTCTTCCTCTCAATGTCCTCATACCAGCTCGATAGCCAGGCCAGCGCTGCGTCGAAGTCCCTGCGTTTGAGGTTCTTGTACCCACTGATGCGGTAACGCCGATAAAGCTCGCTGTAGACCTTGCCGTAGCTAGGGCTGTCTCCAGCCATCGCATATGCCACATTCTTGACTGCCAGGGCCAGTTCTGCAGCCTGCTCGTCGGTTATGTTAGCTTCGGGGTCAAGCCGCAACTCCAGGCTGACCAAGCGTTGCTCATGGTCGGCAAGCTGGCGGCTAGTCTTCTGCACATATGGGCGCATGAAGTTCGCCATATCGTTCTGCCGCCGCTCAAGCTCCACCTGCTGCTCGGCGATGCGGTAGATAGAGCGGGCCTGCTCTAGCATCTGCTGCGCCGGTGTCAGGTCCGTTGGCGGTGGCACGGTGGGCATAATGTCGCCCTTGAAGGCGTTCCACAGCACGCGGAAGGCTTCCTCGCGGTAGCGATTGAGCTTCTCCTGTAGGTCGTGGGCAGCACGGGCTTGGCTAACCCCGAACAGCCAGCCGGGGAGCAGGTCGAGTGGCAGACATATCAGGTTTTGTGGCCCTCCGCCGGTGTCAATGCGTAGGGTTCGCGTTCTCTTGGATAGTACAGGGTCACGCTTGATGCGCTGAATCTGCCCTACACGGTTGAGGCCGAGGAAGTCAAACAGCGGGCGAACCGGTACGTATACCTCACCATCTGCTCCCTGTGCTGCCGGTATCTGGTCGCCATAGAAGTCCACCACTTTCGTGATGTTCACCTCGACCTGCTGTCCGTCTGCTGGTTCGTCGCTCATTTGACTCCTCTTCAAGGGGGTTGCGTTACACAACCCCCTTGCAGTGTAGGCTAGTTACCTTCATCTATCATCTGCTTGGCTTGCCTGACTACATCGTTATAGGCATCTTCAGGGCGGGCCGGGCTGGTAGCCCTCACCTCTTGCCCATCCAGCGGGCGATGTAAGCGTGTTACCTACTTCGTAATGCTCACCTCTCTGACCAGGTTGAGGTGGTGTTCTGCCTCATACTCGGCAAGCTCCTCGCGTAGCTCCTCCAACGTGGATGCTATAGCATCACGCTCAATCTTTCGCGCTCGCGGGTCAATCGGGTCATCTTCTGGCCGGGGCGCACCCAGCTTCCGCTCAAACTTCTTCACCCACTCTTTGGTGAACTCGTATTCTGTCTGGCTCCCGAGCATATTAACCTTCTCTTGGATAGGGTTACCTCTAACCGCTGGCCGCTGGCTGAAGCAGGCGCTGGCGCTCCTCATAGTCGGCAAGCTCTTCGCGTAGCTCCTCCATTACGGTAGCGATTACCTGTCGCTCAAGTTCATAAGCTGCTGGCTGGATGGTGGGATCATCTTCAGCTTGTGGCACGGCCAGCGCCTGCTCGAACCTTGCCACTTGCGCCTTGGTAGCGGTGTACTCAGCTTCATTGTTAATCACTTGAACCCCCTTATGTCGAGCGCCACAATGCCTTTGGGCTGCGCGGTCACCTTATCACGCTGAAAGAAGTCGAGAAAATCTGGCTTATTGCTCCGTACTCTACAGGGGAAGAACTCACCGCCGTACTTTTCCTTCGAGGCCTTCATCGCACATCTGCTTGGCGTCCAAAATCTGCGCTACATTTTTCAGAATGTCGCTCATCGTGGGGTGGTATTCTCTCTTCTATCGCCGAGATTGTTGCTAATGGCCCGCCGCAATCTGCGCTCGGCTATTTATGCTCGGCTCCGACCAGGTTGAGGTGATGCTCTGCCTCATATTCGGTAAGCTCACGTCTCAGACTCTCGATGAACGAGGCATAGCCATCCATCTCCAGTTTTCGTACACGAGGGTCTTCCCTATCGTCTTTCGCAGACAATCGCTTCAGATTACTCTCAAATTTTGCTACCCACCTCTTGGTGCTTGGTATTGTTCAGGTGTGCTGATCACCTTTGCTCGGCTCCAATGAGGTCGAGGTGATGCTCTGC
>QHBQ01000486.1 GCA_003243865.1 Candidatus Chloroheliales bacterium
CGGGCGCTGGCCCTGACCGCGCATGGCCACGAACACCTTGCCTACGCCACACCCACCCGCCGCGCTCAAGCCGCCCTACCCTCGCCTGGCAATGAGCAACCAGCGGCAGACGAAATCCCGCCCTCCTTCTCAGTCTTCGATGAAGCGACCCTGGTGCCAGAACTGGTGCCAGCCTACACCGCTGCCGAGGAGCAAGCCATCCTCGAACGGCTAGCCGAGTTCGAGCAACCCGCTTATCTGCCGCCTGAGCAGGCGGGCGATTACATCGTGGTGATTGACAGCGCCGATGTGCCAGAGGCAGCGGAGGTGAGCGACGATGGCGCCGCCCCACCGCTGGCCGAGGCCCGCGACGCCTGGGCAGTCGCCGTCGAGCCAGAGAAGCGCAGCCGCAATCGCGGCGGGCGTGGACGCGGCAAGCGCCCGTCGGCGGAACCAACTGCCGAAGCGCCCACCGACGTGCCAACCATCACCGCTGAGGCCGAACAGCCTGAACCGATGACCGTGACCGAAGCCGAGCAGGCAGTTGAGCAGACGGTAGATCGACTCGTGCTCCAGAGTCGCAGCCGCAAGCGCCGCCCGTCGCAGGCTCAGGCGCAAGCTGAAACCCAACCCGAAGCGCAGCCAGCCGCGCCAGTAGCTGAGGCCCAGCCCAAGCCGGGCCGCAACCGCAGCCGCAAGGATGGCCCGTCTATAACCCAGGTGCAAGCGCCCACCGAGGCGCAACCCGAAGCGCCCGCTCCGCCCAGCGAAACGGCGGCGCCAACTGAGAGCAAGCCGAGCCGCAGCAACCCCCCACGACGCAAAGGCCCCAGCGACCTCCGTCGTGGCCGCGACGAAGACCCCGCCAACCCCGACATCGCCCCCATCCCTCAGCTTGCCACCATCGTCGAACCCTACGAGGAGCGTGACTAACCCAAAACCACCCCCCCAAAGGGAGGCTGGGTGGGGGACGTAATCCCCTCCCCAAAGGGGGGCCGGGTGGGGGACATAAACCCCTCCCCAAAGGGGGAGGCTGGGTGGGGGAGTTCACGCTACTCTCACACGAAGGGTATCACTTGCAACCTATGACCAGCGAAACTGAACCAACATGAGCGACGACCACCACAATCAACCGCCCGCATCTGCTCTCGATGCGGGCGATGCCAGCCCCACGCCAATTGAAATCATCCGCAGCAATCGGCGGAAGAACACCTCTAGCGCGCAACGCATTGCCGGGCGCATCGTGGTGCGCGTGCCCGCCGGACTCAGCCCCACCCAGGAGCAGGAGACGGTCAACAATCTGCTGCTCGCCCTCGACCGCCAGACCCGCCGTCGCACACTCAACGCCGACCGCAACCTGGCCGAGCGCGCCGCTGAACTGAACAGGCGCTACTTCGATGCCAGGCTGAAGTACAACTCGATCGAGTATGTCACCAACCAGCAGCGCCGCTACGGTAGTTGCACCCCCGCCACTGGCAGCATCCGCATCTCCGATCGCCTCGCCACCATGCCCCCCTGGGTGCTGGATTACGTCATCGTTCACGAGCTCGCCCACCTGCGTGAAGCCAACCACTCCCCCGCCTTCTGGAAACTGGTCAACCGCTACCCCCTCGCCGAGCGGGCGCGCGGCTACCTCATCGCGGTGGGCATGGAGGAGGCGGAATTAGGAGTGATTAGTGATTGGTGATTAGTTTTGTATCTCGAACAGTTGTGGTGGTTGGGACTAGTTCCGGGGGTTGGGGGCGAAGCCCCGCGTTGAAGCGCCACGAATGCTCATCGCAACCAGCAACGGCACCCCACCACTTCCGCGTTTTCCGCACCCGTTCCGCATTTTCCGCGATTCAAACCATCCCCACCATCAGCTGGTTGGCCTCGACCGGCACCCGCTTGCTTCCACACCCAACTTGCGCTATAATGTACTTACAATCTACCCCACCGTGAGCGACGAGGAACAAGCATGGACGAGCAGCGCAGCAGATTTAGAGAATTGCTGATTAGCGGCATCAAGCAAGGATTCCCCAAGCTGGGGAAGGTTGCCTTGCAGGTGAGCAAAGGCACTTTGCTGGCTGGGCTGTTGGGTACAGCAGCACTGCCGGTTCTTTTGGCCGGGGCTGGACTTGATACTTTGACTAAAGCGCTTACAGATTTGGTCGGTTGGCAGGGAGCTAATCTACTCTCTAACCGACTGGAAGGGTTCTTTACCAGATGGCGAAAGGACAAAGGCAAACCCCCCGACGAAACAGAAATAACCGAGTACATCAAACAGGAAATGGAGCATGAGGCCGAGTTCCGCCAAACTGTGCTAGACCTCCTGATGAACCTGGAGACTGCCAGCATATTCAAGGATATACTGTAGTCGCAGGATGACGTGGCGATGCTTGTGGCTGGGGTACAGCGTGAGCTAAACCGGCTGAGTGAGTACAATTACGCATCAACCGGCCTAATTTTTCAAGACTTTCAGCGCCTGGCTGAAGCCGCTCACGTAAGCCATCAAAAGCTCGATGAAGCTAATGCAAAGCTGGACGATGTTATCGGCATACTAGGCAGGATCGAGAGCAAACTAGGAGAAACTGAACTACCACCCACCCCCTCCGCCCACCCCATCCCCAGCGTCAGCGGCGTGGTGGGCCGCGAGCGGGAGCTTGAGGAGCTAGCCGCCCGCTTCGGCCACACCAGCGCTGCGACCATTGTCAGCGAGCCGCAGAGTAGCGTCAGCCTGCTGGGGGTCGTGGGCATCGGCAAGAGTACCCTAGCCGCCTACTATTATCACTATTATAAGGATAAATACGCCAACGTTTGCTGGCGTGACCTCCGTCGCGACTACACCATCAGCGGGCTGGTTCAGGCGTTCGCGGCGCTCATCGGCGCGACGTTCGATCCCCGTGACATCCCCAATGCCGACAACCAGGCGTTGCAGCTCATCGCCTGGCTGCAAGCGATGAGCCAGCCCTGCCTCGTCGTCCTCGACAACCTTGAAACCGTGCTGGCCCGTGATGGGCAGCCCAACCAGCCCGGCTGGGCTACCCTGCTTGCCTACGCCGCCAGCGTCGCCCCCTCGCACCTGCTCATCACCAGCCGCCTCGTTCCCACCGACGACGCGGGCAACGAACTCGACCCCTATCTTCTCGGCGGTCTCAGCGACGAAGCAGGCGCGAAGTTGCTCTCGAGCAAGATCCAGCCGCAGAAGCGGGCCAGCATTGCCCCTGCCGATTTGACCACTGCCGCAAAGCAGGCCAGCGGCCACCCCCAGGCGCTCGGCTTCCTCGCCCAACTAGTGAACGGGGGCTACTCGCTGCCCGACCTACTTGCCGACACAACCCTCTGGCGTGGCGACATCGCTACGAAGCTGCTGGACAAGATTTGGAACGATGACAGCCTGCTCACCGAGGAAGACCACCTGCTGCTAGAATACGTCAGTATCTACGACCGCCCCGCGCCGCTGCTGTTCCGCCAGCCGGTCAGCCCCGCCGACATCGCCGGGATGATCGCAAACCTCGACGCTGATCTGCACCCATCAGGAAAGTGGGATAAAGAACCCATTGATAGAGCAATGCTAGCCCTCACCCGCCGCAGCCTGCTGAACGTGGATGCGAGCCGCTACACCATGCACGCCATCGTGCGTGACTATGCCTACCCCAAGCTGTCCGACCCCGCCGCCCACCACCGCGCCGCCACTACCCACTTCTGCAGCCTCTACACCCTCGATGCCCACATCGACCCGACGTATAGCGTCGCCGACGTGCAGCCGCTGCTCGACGCCTTCGACCAGCTCTGCGCCGCTGGCGAGTGGCTGGCTGCCGCTGATTTGATGCTTGGTGATTACCTCCTCTATGAGAGAAACTGGGACAAGCCTCGTTGGTTGCTCTCGATTTCCCCCCCTTATGCGTTTGATGATTACCTCCTCTATGAGAGTAACTGGGGCAAGACTCTGCACGAACGGCTCGTCATCTGGGGCGAGTCCAGTCGCATCGTGCGCCTGCTGGGGCGGCTGGTTGTGCCTCCTGCTGCTGATCAGCTGCTGCCTGAATATCTCGGTATCGTCCTCGGCAATCTGGGGCTAGCGTATGCCTACTTGGGCAATGCACGGGCGGCGATTGACTACTTCGAACGAGCGCTGAAGATTGCCGAGCAAGTCGGCGACCTGAAATTGCAGGGTGTTGTCCTTGGCAACCTGGGGATACCGTATGCCTACTTGGGCGATGTGCGCAAGGCGATTGACTACTTCGAACGGGCGCTGAAGATTTACGAGCAAATCGGCCACCTGCGCAGGCAGGGGGCGCACCTCAGCAACCTGGGGCTAGCGTATGCGGAATTGGGCGATGCGCGGGTGGCGATTGGCTACTTCGAACGGGCGCTGAAGATTGCCGAGCAAATCGGCGACCCGTACGGGCAGGGTGTTGTGCTTGGCAATTTGGGGGATGCTTATGCACGCTTGGGGGATGCGCGGGCGGCGATTGACTACTTCGAACGGGCGCTGAAGATTGCCAAGCAAATTGGCGATCTGCTAATGCAGGGGGCGCACCTCAGCAACCTGAAGCTAGCGTATACGTCATTGGGCGAGACAGATAAGGCTGCGGCATATAACTCCCGCGCCATCCCCATTCAGCGGCAAATCGGCGAAATGAGCGGCGAGGCAATCGGCTGGAACAATCTGGGCATACTGCACGTAGGCCAGGGTCGCTACCTTGACACCCTCGCCTGCTACCTACGCTCCCTGCTCACCCTCCGCCGCATCGAAGACCCCAACATCAAACAAACCTGGCGCAATATCCTCACTGTGCGGGTGGCAGTCAGCGAAGCCGACTGGCCCGCGCTGGTACAGCAGGCCGCCGCTACGCTGGCCGCTGAGGGCATGGAGTTGCCCGCTGCATTGCTGGAAGAGGTACGCAACATCACGCCAGCGGAGGACGCGCCGCCCGCGAGCCAGGCAGTGTAAGCCAGCGGACTGTTCAACGGCCAAGTGGACCAACGAAAGGGATGACGTAGGGGCATATGGCATACGCCCAGGTGCAGCGCCACGAATGCCCATCGCAAATCGCGGCGGTGAATAGTTCCGGGGGCTGGGGGCGCAGCCCCGTCGCCGATGTGCATCAATGCCGCACCTAAGCCTCTGTTTCGCTCGGCAGTAAGTTGAACCACGAGAGCTTACGATAAGCACTAAAGTAGGGCAACACGGGGCTACGCCCCCAACCCCCGGAAACACGGCGACGTTGCTGGTTGCGATGGGCATCGTGGTGCTTCGAGATTCACCCACATCCAACCTTCTCCCTAGAAGGGAGAAGGCTATCGCCACCCCAATGTCGGCGTTGTCGGTTACGATGGGCATCGTGGCGCTTCACCTGGGCGTATGCGATTCGCCCCTACGACAACGCCACTCATACCTCATGCCTCATGCCTTGCTTTTCCGCCTACTCGCCTCATCAATATAAGCCAGCAGTTCGTCGAGCGGGCGGGTGTTGAGGATGTTCTTGGCCTCGGCCCAGCCGCGCCGCGCCATCGCTACGCCCAGTTCGGCGTCGAGGGTAAAGGCGTCGGGGTGGTGGGCGTCGCTGTCAATCGTGAACATCACGCCAGCTTGCACCCCCCAGCGCACGTACTGGGGGTCGAGGTCGAGGCGGTCAGGCGAGCCGTTAATCTCCAGGCAGGTGCCGGTTTCGGCGGCGGTGGCGATCACCTGCTCGAAGTCGAGGTCGGCGGGTTCGCGCTGGCCGAGAAGCCGCCCGCTGGGGTGGGCAATGATATCCACGTTGGGGTTGCGCATCGCACCCACCATGCGGGCAGTCACCTGTGCGCGCGGCTGGCGCAACCCGGCATGGACGCTGGCAACCACCACATCCAGTTCGGCCAGCACCTCGTCGGGATAGTCGAGGCTGCCGTCCAGCTTGATCTCCATCTCGCAGCCGTGCAGCAGGCGGAAGTTCAGCCCCTCGGCAGCGAATTGCGCGTTCAGTTGCTTGATTATCTCGGTCTGCTGCCGCACCCGCTCGATGGTCAGACCGTTGGCGACGAACAGGCTGGCGCTGTGGTCGGTCAGGTTAGCATACTTGTAGCCCAGGTCAGCGGCGGCGCGGGCCATCTGCTCAATCGTCTTCACCCCATCCGACCAGTCGCTGTGCATATGCAGGTCGCCGCGCAAGTCCCCAACCGTCACCAGGTTGGGCAGCCGTCCGGCGATGGCCGCCTCAATCTCGCCGCTCGCCTCCCTTATCTCTGGCGGGATGAGCGGCAGGCCGAGCGTGCCATAAACCTCCGCTTCGGTGGCGCAGAGGATAGTCTCACCGCTGGGCTGGTGGTCGCGGCCAACCGGGGTCAGGCCGTACTCGTTGATCATATAGCCACGATGCAGCGCGTAGTTGCGCAGGTCAATGTTGTGCTGGCGGCTGCCGGTGAAGTGCTGCAAGAGTGAGCCGTAGCGGGCCGGTTCCAGCACCATCAAGTCAACGCGCATCCCGTTGCGCAGGCGGATGCTGCCCTTGGTGTCGCCCTCGCTGATAATCTCGTCGGCCTGGGGCAAGGCGGCGAACGCTTGCACTACGCCGAGCGGGTTGGCGGCGGTTACGAGGATGTCAATGTCGCCGATGGTCGGCTGGCGACGGCGCAGGCTGCCCACCGCTTCGATATGGGTGATGTCGGGGACACGCGCCTTAAGCGTGGCGATCAGCTCGCGCACCACCGGCAGCACCGCGCCAATCGGCAGGCGGTCGGAGGCGCGATGCAGCGCTTCGATGCCCGCGATGATGCGCTGCTCCATCTTCGCGCCGATGCCGGGAACCGTGCGAAGTCGCCCCTCGCGAGCAGCGGCCTCGAGGTCGCCCAGGCTGGTCACACCCAGTGTTTGATAGATGGTAAGCGCGGTGCGGGGGCCGACTTCAGGGATGCGGGTCATCGCAATCAGGCCGGGCGGGATCTCGGCAACCAGCCGCTCGTAGAAGTCCAGCTTGCCAGTGCGCATCAGTTCGTCAATCTTGCCCGCGATTGCATCGCCCACGCCCGGGATGCCCTTCAACCGCCCCACCCTCCACACCTCGGTTAGGTCGGCGGGCAGGTTGTACAGCGCTTCGGCGGCGCGGCGATAGGCGCGGGTCTTGAAGCTCGACTCGCCCTTTATCTCCAGCATATCGCCGATTTCGTTGAGGATGCGGGCGATGTCTATGGCGGTGCTGTGGGCCTGATAGTTATCGGCCATAGCCTAGCCCTGGCTGACCGGCGCGAGATACTCTTCGCGCAGGATGTCGTCATCGTCGTCCTCGTCCTGGTCGCGCAGAAGGAAGACGAGGAAGGCGGCGAGCAGGCCGACGATGAGCAGCAGCGGCGCGGGCAGGCCGCCACCGTGTTCCTCGGCGACGTTACGCTGATAGTTGTGCAGCCACTGCACGATCTCCTGGTTCTCTTGCAGGTGCTTTGCCAGCACGTCGGCAGCATCGTCGTCAACATCGCCGATATGGTCGGTAATGTTCCTGATGCCCATGCCCTCGCCACGCAGGCTGTCTTCTGCCGACTTGTAGCTGGGCAGCGAACCGGTTGCCTTCTGCTTGAAGATGGGGATCGCCTCCAGCGGCGAGTGCTGGTCGAGCTTGGCAACGTCGCCACCGCGCTCTTCGTATAGCACCTGCAAGCGGCGCAGTTGGCGCTCATGGGTGTTGCGGAAGCTGGCGTACTGCTTGCGCAGCTTGCTATCCGCCACCTCCTCGGCGGCAACATAATAGGCGCTGATGCCCATGTTCACGCCCTTGATCAGCTCTTCGAGCGCCTTCAGTTCCTTCTTGTTCGCCTTCTTATCCGCCATGTTTATCTCCTGTTCGTGAATTTTTGGCTATTGTACAGCAAGGGGGCAAGCAATATATATGCCAGCCACCCTGCTGCTCAGGTTTCTACCGCATTATAGGAGCGCGATAGCAGCCTTGTCAACGCCCGCCGCTGCGTTGCTACTCGCCATCTGGTTTGCGGGCCAGCACGAACAGGTGCGCGGCGGTCGGGTAGGTGCTGTCCGTCACCAGTCGCTGCCAGAGTATCTCGAACCCGGCTTCGCCTACCAGCCGCAGGTTAGTCGGCGCATCGTAATGACTCCAGTACATTGTCGTGCCGTGATAGTTGTCTACGTCGTCGGGATTGTCGCTCGCGCCGAGGCATAGCAGCGCCAGGCCGCCCGGCTTCAGCAGACGGTAGAAGTCGCGCAGTAGCGCAGCATGCTGCTCGCGGGGTATGTGGATGATGGCATAGTAAGAGCAGATCGCGTCGAATGAGGCATCAGTGAAGGTTAGCGCAGTGATGTCCTGGCAGATGAAGTTCGCCTCTGGCACGAGTTGCCGCGCCATCTGAACCTGCGCTTCAGAGAAGTCTACGCCAGTTACCTCGAAGTGGCGGCTGAGGATGCGAGCAATTGGCACGCCAGCGCCGCAGCCAGCGTCTAGTACCTTTGCTCCAGCGGGCAGCTGCGCTATCAGTTCGTCAAGCAGCCGCACATCTTCCTGCTCCTGGTTGCGGCTGGCGAGGTATGAAGCAGCAATGCGATCGTAGCCTGCCTTCACGATTTCCTTATTGTCCATAGCAGCCTCCCTAATCTGTAAAACCGCCGCCCGCCCTTTACCACACGATTGGTGTAGGGGCCGGTGGTGGCTCGTCCTGCCGCTGGGTAAGACCGCTGGCTCGGCCAGCGCCTCATCCACACTGGCTTCAGCGTCGTCGGCGACCTCAGCTTGCTTGCCGTGCCGGAAGGTGCGGGTATAGAGCAGTAGCAGCAGGAGGACGAGGTATACCCTCGGGTTGTTCACGGTCTGTAATCTTTAATCCTTAATCCTTAATCCTTAACCTGTAGTAGCCCACCCACCAGCTCGTGCAGCTTGGCAACGGTGTGGGCCTTGTCGAACTGGCGGCTGCGCTCGATTGCTTTGGTGGCCAGACGGCTGCACAGCGCATCGTCGTAGATGAGCCGCAGCGTGGCGGCCTGCATCTCGGCGGGGTTCTGCCACAGCATCCCGTTTTCGCCGTCAGTGACGATCTCGGTCTGGCCCGCTGCCGCGATGACCACCGGCACGCAAGCGGCGGCCATCGCCTCGACGGTGGTAATGCCGAAATGCTCGAAGCGTTCGGGATGCTGCTCGGTGTCCTCGCCGTAGCCAGTCGCGTGCCAGAAGATCTTGCTGCGGGCGTACTGCGCTAGCAAGTCGCTGTAGGGCAAACTGTTGTGGATGAACACCGGGTAGCCCTCGGCCAGCTTTTTCACCTGGTCCAGATAAGCGGCGTCCTCCGGCTCACGGCCCACGCTGCCAACCAGGTGAAACTCCCAGCCCTCCAGCCCACCGTCGCACATCCCGCGAAACGCCCTGACCATCACATCGTGCTTCTTGTTGTGGCTGCCCGCGAAGAAGCGGCCCACACTGATAATCTGGTTGGCTTTCTCGCCGGGGGCGAAGCTGTCCACGTCCACTGCCGGGTAGAGTAGCTCGCTGTCCCTCCCCCAGTAGCGCTTCACCCACTCAGCGGTGTAGCGGGAGATTGACCAGACCGCGTCCATGCTACGGGCTACGGCGGGCAAATCCAGCACCGACTGCAAGTGCCAGAGGGTATTACTACCCGCATAACGACGGCGGAACAGGCGGGTGATGAAACTATCCTTGACTGGCTGTCCATCAGCGCCAGCGGGCAGCAGGTTGAACTGGGCAGCCGCCATCCCCAGGGTGCGCTGATCGGCGGCGGTGGATGGCTGAAAGGGGGTACACTCGATGCCGAGCAGGTTGCGGCCAGCGAACAGCCGCTCCGGCGGGAGGAAGAGGTTGTGGACCACGAAGCCGTCACGGGGAACGTCCCACTCGTCATCCAGCGGCTTACCGTTCAGGGTGAAGCGCACTATGCAATCGGGTGCGTCAGCGGGGCGGGAACTGCTGGCGATGAACTGAGCGATCATCCTGCTGCCGCTGGGCGCGGGCGGTAGAATGATCGCGGCCCGTTCCGCGCTCCAACGGAACAGTACGTTACCCGCGCCGCGCTCCACTGCGTAGAAGCCGCTGTACAGGTTGGCCTGCGCGGTCAGCCCCAAGATGCGGGCAACCATCCCCATGGTGCCGGACGGTGGGGGCGGTGATGGGGGAAGCTGGGCAGGGAAGTAGACCGCAACCACGTTTTTTTTCGCAAAGCTGGGGAAGAGGTCGAGGTGGGAAGCGTTGATGAACAGGTCGTAATCGGCGCTGGCGGCCATCGGCGCAGCCATGTTCTCGCGCTGGCTACTCAGGGGCAGCAGACGCAACTGGCAGCTCGACAGGTTCAGGTTGAGGTGCTTGCCGAGGTCGGCGAGGTCAACCTCATTGTCGGTGAGCAACTCGACCTGATTGGCCGCATCAATGCTCAACGCCTCGGCGATGGTGCCCATGTAGCGTTCGCCGCCGCCCATCGTGTGCAGCCAGCGGTTGTAGATGCCTATCTTCATCCAATACCCCTCACCTTGGCCCTCTCCCGCAAGGGGCGAGGGGAGCAACTATCCCACTCACGCCTCATGCCTCATGCCTACCCCTTCACCATCCACTTTGTAACTTCTTTGTCCGCCAGCTTCGCTTGCCGCTTAATCCTGCGCCGTGCGACCAGCAATGCAGGTAGGTGGCGTATGGTCGCCAGCAGGGCGCGGCCCTGGATGCGGGCCATCTCGCGGGCTTGTGGCGGAGTAGCGCGGCTGAGGCTACGGGTTTGCACCCCGACAGTGTGCGCGGCGAAGCGCCGCCACTCGCGCCAGGCTAGGCGCGGCGGCGCTAGCTTGAGCAGCATATAGAGGTGGTTGCGGGTGGTGTGATAGATGAAGAACGGCGACCACTCCTTGCTGCTGCCCGCATGGATGTGGTGAACCACCGCCGCTGGCACGTACCAGACCTCCCAGCCCGCCAGCCGCATCCGCCAGGCCAGGTCCATGTCCTCATAGTACATGAAAAATGACGAGTCGAAGTAGCCAACTTCGCGCAGCGCCGCTGTGCGCAGCAGCACGCCCGCACCGCAGAACCCGAACACCTGCTCCTCGGTATCGTACTGCCCCGCGTCTGCCTCATACGTCTGGCTGGTGCCGACCACCACCGCGCCGCGATCGCGCCCGCTGCCCTCGGCCAGCAGCAGGGTGCCAGCGTTCTGAATCGTGGGCGGGGCGGCGGCCAGCAGGTGGGCTGGTATCTCGATAGGGATGTCTCCGCTGGGCGGGTTCGTCACATCGAGCAAGGTTTCGCCACTGACACAGACCCGCAGGCGCAGTGGGCCAGCTGCTTCAGGGCGGGTGGAGTTGATGCCCAGCAGCAGCGGCAACGGCTGGTCAGCAGTGGTGAACGGCACAAAGGCGGTAGCGTGACCCGCCGTCCAGCGATATATACTTTCACCCTCACCCTCCGACCCGTAGAAGCCAGGGCCGTATTCGACCTCACTGAGGGCAGGCGCCGCGCCACGGGCGGTATCGGGCGCGATTCGAGTAACGATTACGCCGAGGTCGCGGTCATCACTGCTGATGCCAAGCTGCTGCGGATTGAAGGTGGTCGCCTCGATTACCAGCGGCAGGCGGCGGTAGAAGAAGAGCAGCTTGCTGGTCAAAGCCCCGCCGCGAGGGTGACGGACGGCGGCGTCCACCAGGGCGCGCAGCCAGCCGTGGTCAACCCGTGTGTCGTTGTTGAGCAACGCCACGAACTCGCCCTTCGCCGCCTGCATCGCCACGTTGTTGCCCTCGGCGAAGGCGAGGTTGGCGGGGTTGGCGATGATGCGCACCCAGGGGAAGTGGGCGCGGGTGTACTCGATCGAGGCATCGCTGCTGGCGTTGTCCACCAGCACCACCTCGTAGGCATCGGGCGGATAATCCAGTATGCCGGGAGCAAGTGAGGCGAGGCAGGCGGGCAGGAAGCGAAGCCCGTTGTAGTTAACGATCACCACGCTGACGTAAGGGGCAGTGAGGTTGGGCGGCGGCGTGCCAAGCTCCACGCTGGCGGCGTGGGCGGCGAGGGTGCGCTTGTCAACTACTGCTTTTGGGTCGCGGGGTTTCCCTTTCAGCCTGCTGCCCAGGCGCACCAGCGGCGAACTGTTCAGCCGATCCAGTTCGGCCTGCAGCTGCTCCTGCACGCCCGCCCGCCAGGCCACCTCTTCGCGCAGCGAGGCGATGGCCTGCTCTTGCGCAGTCAACTGTTCCCGCAGGTCGGTAATGATCGCCTCATAACGGTCGCTGGTATCGCGCACCGCCTGGGCGGTGAAGGCGTCCTTGTCGCGGATGACCTGTTCGAGATAGGCATCCTTCTCCGCGATGACCTGCTCGGTGTAGGCGCGGCTCTCGGCAATGCCTGCTTCCAACCCAGCGATTACCTTGTCCTTCTCGGCGATGACTTGCGCGGTGAACGCATCCTTGTTCTTGATTACCTCAGCAAGATGAGCGGTGGCATCGGCGGTAGCCCGTTCAGCGTCGGAGGGGTACTGGCCGCGATCGGGGGCGAGTTGGGGGTCGGCAACGAAGCGCAGCAGCGGCGCGGCCACCTTGTCCCAGGCGAAGTCGGGCTGTACCGCAGCGAAGCGGGTGGCGAACTCGGCGCGGGGGGTGGCAAGCACATCGAGCAGCGCAGCGGCCAACTCATGCTCGTCGGCGTCAGGGGCAAGCACGCGACCGAGGCCGCGCGCCGCAACCATCTCGCTGAGGCTGTCGCCGCCACTGATCACCATCGGCAGGCCCGCCCAGATGTAATCGAGTAGGCGGGTGCGGAAGCTGAAGCGGGTTTCGATGTGCTCCGCATGGATGCTGACGCCCACATCGGCGGCGACCAGGTAGGAGGCCCGCTGCTCGTAATCCACCCAGTCCTGAAAGAAGACGGTGTTATCGAGCAGGCCGAGCGCGGCGCTGAGGTCGCGGGCCTGCTGCGCCATCGCTGAAGGTGGCACGACCGGGTTAGGGTGGCGGGTACCCATAAACAACAGGCGGGCGCGCGGTTCTTTTTCCAGCACGAGGGGCATGGCCCGCACCAGGGTGAGTGGGTCGAACCACTCCCAGATGCC
>QHBQ01000281.1 GCA_003243865.1 Candidatus Chloroheliales bacterium
CTCGTGCCTCACGCCTCATGCCTCATGCCTCATGCCTGGCGTTTATAGCTCTTCGCCGAACGAGCGGCTGAGGCGGCTGAAGAACAGATAGCCAGCCACAAAGACGATTAGTGAAGTAAGTATAGTCCGCAAAATGAAGAATGGGTCAATATTGCCGCCGTTGTAGAGGATGATGCGCCAGCTTGAGATGATCGAGGCCATCGGGTTGAGCCAGTAGACGTACTGGGTGGCCTCCTGCGCCACCGCGCTGAGGTCATAAAGAATTGGGGTAAGGAAGAACCATGCCTGCAAGCCGACCTCGACAATCATCGAGGTGTCCCTAAAGTAGACGTTCAACGCCGCAAGGAACAGGCCTAGTCCGGCCAGGAAGATAGCCTGGGTGAGTATCAGCACCGGAATCCAGAGCAGATTCCAGTTGAACGGATTGAGGATAACCAGATTGTCCGGGAAGTATCGTGGCCCGTAATGTTCTGGATACCTGACCAGGTAGTAGATAATTAGGGCGAACGCAGTCGGCAGTGAGAGCAGGAAGTTGATGCCGTTGCTGATCACGGTGGAGAAAGGCAGCAATTCGCGGGGAAAGTAGACCTTGTTGATCAGGTTGCCGTTGCCGACGATGCTGCCGACGCAGCCGCTTACCGTGGTGGCACACCAGGTCCATGCTAGCAGCGCGGTCAAGAGGAACAGGGGGAAGTGGGGGGTAGGGTTCTTCAGCAGTTTGCTGAACACGAACCAGAAGATCAACATTAGCAGCAGCGGGTTGAGCAGCGACCAGATGAACCCTAGCACGCTGCCGCGATAGCGCACCTTGAGGTCGCGCACCACAAGATTGCGCAGCAGGTCGCGGTACTTGAAGGCGTCCCTGACCTGATGGGGTATCCAGCGCCAGCGGTTGACTTTTGCCTGCTCCACCTTGCCTGCGGTTGCCATTGTTGCTCCTTCATCTGATTAAATGATTTTGTCAACCAGATTCGGTAATTGGCAGCAGGGCGTGCGCCACACGCCCCTACAGCAGCGACGCCCATTTTGGTCCTCAAAAACATTAGATTGCGCCCCGCTACCCAGATGGGCGGCGGGGCGCAACTTACTTCGCTTGCTTACTGACCGTTCGGTCCGGGTGTGCTGGTCATGGTCATGGTTGGTAGCGGCGTGTTGGTTGCCCCTGGCGTGTTGGTTGGCGGCACCGGGGTGTTGGTTGCTGCTGGGGTGTCTGATGGACTGCCGAGGGTTGGCGTGGCCGCAGGCAGCACGGTGAAGGTGGTATTGTTCTCGATGAAGGCCAGCTTGCTGTTCCAGGTTAGCTGGACGTTCGCCGGACTCGGTGTCGGCGGCGTGTTAGCTGGCACGGTGAAGTTGACCACCGTGTCGTGCCAACTGACGATGTTCATCGTCACCCCATTGATTTGCAGGGTGCTGCTAATGGTCTGGGGGTCGCCGAAGTTGCGGCCAACGATGGTGACGAGGGTGTTGCTGCCTGCCCGCGCCGAAGCGGGGGTGATGCTGGTGATGGCAGGCATCGCAAGGTAGACGATCTTGGCCATTTCGTCGCGCCTGGTGTAATTCCTGGGACGGAACAGACCATCAGGGTAACCGGAGATGATGCCCCGCGCGTGCGCGGTTTCGATCTGGGTGTAGGCCCAGTAGCTGGGTGGCACGTCGGGGAAGGTTGGCGTGGGTGGGGTGACCGGCGGGAAGCCGCTGGCCCTGAAGATAATGACGGCGGTCTCATCGCGCTTCACCAGATTATTGGGCAGGAAGCAGGGTGAGCCGACCCCGGCATCGGCGCAGGGGTGGCTGTTGGCGTTGTCGGTGTAGCCACTGATTGCGCCATGGGCGACCGCGGTTTCGATATCCTGGTAGGCNAAGTNGNTNNGNNNCACNTCNCTGAAGGTNNGGNTNGGTGGATTGATCAGGGTCCAGTTCTGTGAGCGNCGGATGATGGTGGTCAGTTCGGCGCGAGTAATCAGCCGTGCCGGGTAGNAGTAACCATTCTGGCCGGTGACGATGCCGCGCTGCCCTAGCGACTGGATATAGTAATAAGCCCAGTAGTTGGGGCATACATCGAAGAAGATCGCGCCGGTGCAGGGAGTAGCCGTAGGGGCCGGGGTAGCCGTAGGGGCCGGGGTAGGCGTAGCGGCGGGCGTGTTCGTCGCTGGCACGCCCTGCGGTAGTTGGACCCAGCTAGACCAGATCTCCCAATTGCCAGTTCCGTCGTATTGGTAGACGAGCACAAGGTTGTTGTTGTAATTGGCGAGATTTGGGCCGGTGGCGCGGGTATCCTGAATTTGGACCTCGGGACTCCAGGAGCCGGGGCTGTACTCGTAGGAGAACGCCAGATGCAAGTCGCCCGAACTACTCGATTCCGACCAGGTGACGTAAGCGTCATCGAGGTTATCGTAGGTTAGCGCTGGGACGAAGTTGCTGCCGCTGTTAACCGAGACCAGGGTGGGAGTGGGGTCCCACTGCTGACTGGTTGCGTTCCAGCGGCTGTAGAGTGCCTGTACCCCGGCATCATTGATCTGCCAGACGACACCCACTCCGCCGTGGTGGTTCGCGGCGATCTGCGACCAATAGGCGCGGCCATTATATAGCATGACCGGAGATTGCCATGCACCGTTGACAAAATCGCTGGCGATCAGGTTGAAGTTGCCAGCTGGCCCTTTCTCGTAGGTAACGTGGGGGCGGTTGAGAGTGTCCGCCGCAATGACGGTTGAGTTCACCCAGGTGCGGTTATCGCTCAGGACAGTGGGGGCGCTGAAGCTGTTGCCACCGTTGCTAGAGTTGATGTATTCGACCTGGCCACTGGTGCCACTCTCGAAGACTCGGATGTAGGAGATGTGGATCACCCCGTTGGGGCTGACTGCAATCGCACCGCCATTGACGTTGAAGCTGGTGAGGGCGCGGGTTGGCAGCCACTGGTTGGAGACCACATCGTACTTCTTGAAGTATAGCTGGCGGGTGCTGCCGCAGTAGTCCTCCCAGACCATGTAGACGTTGAGGTTGATGTCCTCAGCGATTTGCTGTTTGGTCGAGCCAGCAGAGCTACCGTTGTCGCAGCCGCGGAATCTGGGGGCAGACCAGGTGTGGCCGTTATTCCCGCTGTAGGCCTCGTAGATTTCCCTACCACCGCCCGATGGACCCAGGCTAAAGTTGATCTGGGCCTCACCACCATTCATCGCCGACCAGGGGCCGAGCGCGACGCCGCCTGCGTTGGAGACATCCTGTGCCGGAGACCACTGCACGTTGTTGTAGCCTGGTTGGACATCTGACTTGGCTGCCGGTTGAGCCTGGTTTGAGCCAACTGCCGCCTGGCTCACTGGCGCGTTGCCTTGCGCCGCGATGGGGTGGGCGCTGCTGTAGGGAACGCTCACCGCCAGGAGCAGGGATAGTGTAACTATCCCGGCGATGGCGCGGCTGGCGAGTTTACCTTTATACATTTAAGTTGCGACTCCTCTCCGGTTCTACTGCAATGCCGTGACGCGCAGGTTGGTAAAGCGCGCCCCGCTTGCTTCGGCGTAGACGCCAACCCTGCCCGTTTGGTAGGTGCTATCGGTGACGCTGGCGGTTACCCCAGCATTGATGGTTACGCTGATCGTGCTACCCTGCACTGCCAGCTTAAGGTAGCTCCACTGGCGACTGATGTAGCCGCTGCTGACGGCGCCTTTGGCCAGGGTGGTGTAGCTATGCTTGCTCGCGTCGTAGCGCTCCAGCAGCCAGCCTGCACCGGTAACCGTGCTGCGATTGACCCGTAGGCGGTAGAAGCCTTGCTTCGAGTAACGGGCGACCAGGCCGAGCGGAGTGCCGCCCGAGTAGGCTTCGACCTCAACGCTGTAGTTGGCCCAGGTGGCATCGCCAGTCAGGGCGAGGGTCTCATATGAGCCGGGGTTGCCCACGCTGTCACCGCCTTGGATCAGGGCGTTATTCTGCACGTACCAGGTGGAGGGGGGGTCATCGGGGTTGGTACCCAGGTCAACGATGGTGTAATTGCTAATCGGGGTGTTGCTGAAGTTGTCATCGAGCAACACCTTGCCTGCGGTGGGCGGCAGAGCGGGGGCGGTTGGAATGACCTCAGCGGCGTGGGGGGTAGGCTGACCGCCGGGGCGGTAAGCGGTGGCAAATGGCTGGGGGTTGCTAGAGTTCGATTGCTGGGGCTGCGATACTACCGCCTGGCCCGGCTGCGCGGCGGTGCCGCCGCTGCTGCAAGCAGACATCATCAGCACCGCGCTCAATAGCGCGAGGCCGACCCACAGCCGTGCAGCCCAATTGCTTGACTTCTGGTTCGACAAGGTTGTTACCCTCCTAGGTTACTTTCTGCTCTTCCAACGGGGCGGCATCTTTCAGCGACGAGCCTCCCGTCCGTCGCCAGCCGTCATGAGCAACTCATCTGGCTGATCGGTTTACCTCTCGCAACGTTCGCTTCAGAGAAGCGAAAAATAGGGCATTCAGTCCCCTCTCCAGGGCGTACTACTCTGCGCACGCCAGCAGATAATCGGGTGCCGATGCTTGTCGGCAAGCGTTTGGCTTGGGCGCTCTTGCAGCGGTTTGAGTGACACAACAGGTTCTGGGTTTGCTTCAGCGAACAGCGGGAGGGAGGTTCGACTGCACCGCTCCAGCAAGAGCAACAGGGGAAGACGGCGGCAGTTCCAGTTACCTGTAGGTGATGATGTACCCTCGCCACTGAGAGCAATTTTGGATGCTACCCACAGCGATGGTCGAAGACGAGCAAGGGACAGCTAGCTCTCGCCACCAGGGGGCGCTGTGGATGTAACGAACCAGCGGCAAAAAAGTTTCGATGCCGCTTCCGGCTGCAAATCTTGTGCAGTATAACTTACGCAAAGGGTGCTGTCAAGTCAGCCAGGGCGTGATGGATTGCGCCCCATAGGCATCAAGCTAAGAATAAGGTTGGGAACATACAGGGGGTCTGGGGGTAAGCCCCCAGTGGCTGACTGGCAGCTATGCTGGGGTTAAGCAGCATCCCGCCATGCCTGAGAGGGCGACTACTGTGCTTACGAGCAGCCTTGCTGGGGTGGCAGCAGCTGGGGGCAGACCCCCTCGCTCATCCTCGGCTTTCGTCTTAATTTGATGCCTATGGGCGTACGCGATTCGCCCCTACCAGCACGAAACCGATGGGGGGCGTAATTTATCATGCCCTGGTTGGTGTAAAACGGACGGGCGCAATGAATTTGCGCCCCTACAAACACGAAAATCATGTAGGGGCGCGGATTCATTGCGCCCTGGCCTATTTTGCCATATGCCCTACTTTACTGTCACTGCCCCAACCTGCGCTTTACCTCATCGTCAATCTCGCGCTGGCGGGCGGCCTCACTCTGCCGCGCCCAGCCGCCGTAGACCGACATATAGTGGGCGGCTAGGCCGATGCCCCAGCCGAAGGCGGGCCAGATCGGCCAGAAGTAGATGAACTCGCGGGCAGCCAGTGAGGTGATTAGCCAGATGGCGGTCAGCAGGCTCATCACGAAGATATAGGTAGTCAGGTGGGCGCGGAAGGCCTGGCGCTCTTTCACCCCCCTGGCCGCATCGGCGCGGATGCGCTCGATATCGGCCTGGTTGTAAGGCGCGGCTGGCTGGTAAGGCGGCTGATAGGGCTGGATTGGCGCTTGCGGCGTAGGTGGCAGCGGCTGCGGCAGGCTGCCGCCCGGATACGGCTTCACTGGCGTGCCGTACGTATCCTTGGTCTGCTCCGGGTAGGTGAGCGGCTGGTTGGGATCGTAACCGCCGATGCCCGGCTGTGCCATCCGCTGGGTCTGGTCGGTAGGCAGTTGCCCACCGTTGCTGCCAGGGATGTAATTATAGTTGCTATTGCTTATCTGCTGCCCTCTCAGCCTGGTGCGTTCCAAGCTCTTATATAAAGATTGCAGATTTGGCCGATGGTTCATGCGTAATCTGCAATCTATTCGTGCTTACCAGCGGTTGCGGTTACGCCAGCGCCTACCGTACCAACCACCGCGCCCATAGCGACCCCCGCGACCCATAGCGAATAGCGGCCAGAAGATGAACAGCGGCCAGAACCCCCACCACCCCCACGAGGAGAAGACTGCGAACAGGATAATCCCCACCACCAGCCAGATGACCCAGGGTACTACCGGCTGGGTCGAGGGCGACTGCGGCGGCAGCGGCTGGCCGTTGTATTGCTGGTCGGGCGGGACGTAGCCGCGATAGGTCTGCTGGTCGGTCAGCGGCGCGGGCTTTTGCGGCGGAGTCATCGGCTGGTCGCCCTGGTAAATCGTCACCGGCGCGTAAGGCGCGGGCGGCGCGTTGTAGTTGGGCGCAGACGGGGTTGAATAACCCGGCAGCGACGGGTAGCCGGAGGCGGGATTGTTGGGATAACTCGACACTGGCACGTTCTGTGGCGGCTGCTGCGATGGCGGTGGCGCAGGCGGGAACACGCCTGGCCCGCTGTACTGGCCTACTGGCGTGCCGTAATCCTCGTCGCGGTCGGGCTGCCATGCGCTATCCCACCTCAAGCTCTGGGTGGCGTCGGCATCGGCGCTATCGTTGCCAGCAGCGTTGCCGCGCGCGACGTTCGGTTCGTTATTGCTGTAGTTAGGATTGTTCATCCTTGTTACCTTCTTTCTTGTTGTTACTACTTGATAACCTTTGTGTACATTATACCATAATCAGTGAGACTTATGTGTTAGACTTTGGTGTGAGCTGCGCCTGTCTGGTTAACCTGTTCTAAGCCCCACTTGCTTACCGATTTACACGAAACCAATGAAGGCCAAGATAAAGTTTCCCAGTAGCCACAATACCCCCAGTACAATCTCGTAGTTAAATTCCAGAATCCCGCCAATCGGCCCATATTTAGGATGGCGCTGGCGGTGCCAGCTTATTAGCCCCAGGATTGATGCTGCCCAGACTAGCGCCCAGAGCAACCATATCCTCTTGAAAAGGAAGGTGAGCAGCGCCAGGGTCAGCATGAAGGCCAGAACGCGGCCAATCACCCCCCACCAACTGACCGTTTGCGACTCCGGCAGCGACGCTTCATGTATGGGTGGAAGCGTGAGCGGTGCCTGCAAAGTCGGCAGCGATGTCGCCGTCCTGAACGGACCCAACTCAATCAACGTCTCGGGCCGGTTAATCTCTGGCGGTGCTGGGGGTATCGCCTCATACGCATCTGGAGGCACAATCGGCAACGCCTGTCGGGTAGGTACAGATGCAGCCCTCCCCGGACTCTGTTCAATAAGCACATTTTGTGCAGGGTCAAGCGCGCTGGGTGGAAGCAGCGGAGTGGCCTGTGACGTGGTCGAACTGGCGATTCGCCGCACCTCGTCGCCATAATCCTCATCGCGGTCGG
>QHBQ01000394.1 GCA_003243865.1 Candidatus Chloroheliales bacterium
CAGTTCATGATGTTCCAGACCCCTACCTGAGTAATCTGCAACCAGATGCGGCCCATCGTGAATGGGCTAAAGCCTGCATATCAGGACAAGGTGGACTTCAGCGAACCCAACTTTGACGACCCCGCCAACCAGGCGATTATCCAGAAATACCATGTACCCGGCCACCCCACCTTCATCATCCTCGATCGCAACGGCCAGCTAGTCGCCCGCATAATCGGCGGCAGCGACCGCGATACACTCAAGGCCGCGCTCGACAAGGCGGCGCAGTGATCCGGCATGAGTGTATCTAGCTTCTTTCCCAGCGGGAGAGGCGTTTGGCAGGGGCAGCGGAACTATCTTAGTGTGCTGCCTGCCAGTCAGATGTTTATTTTTAGGGCTGTTACTGTTTAGCGGTTGCCACCGCTACCCTGTTTGGTTAGGGCGACGGTATTCAGGTTACTATTTCATCAAGGCTGCGGCGCTGGGATACTGCTTCAGAGTGCCGTCATCGCTATAGTGAAAATAGTAGGTTGGCTTGTTGCTCTGGCCGGCCAGCTCGTTCATGAAGCTGCTGCGCCGGTAGGCGAAATCGTCGTAGACCAATAGGCTAGTATTGTTGTAGGTCAGCCGCACAGCATTGCGCAGCCCCTCATTGAAAGCCAGCGCGCGCTTGTAGATGACCGGAATGTTGGTAAAGAATAGGCGGCTGCCTGATGGCAGGGTTGGCTGGATCGCCTTAAGCTGAACCAGGAAGCTGCGGTTCAGTTCACCCGCGACCCGCCATTCATCGTTGTGTACAGTGGTTGCCCACGTACCATAAGCGATGATCGTTACGGCTAGCAAGGCGGTGAAGTAGGTTTTGAGTTTTGAGTTTTGAGTTTTGAGTGGGGGGATGGCAGCTGATAGCTCAGGATTGAGATTGGTTAGCCCTTTATTTAGCGCCCCAGCGAGCAGCATGGCAAACCCGGCAGTGGCCGGGTAGACGATGCGACTGGTGGTATCGTAAGCAGTGATGTTGGCGATCGGGGCAAGGGAGACGAACAGCCAGCCGAGACCAAACCAACCGAGACGGCCTACCCACCAGGCTAGCGCGACACTTGCGATGATAAAGCCGAGTAGAACTGCGATCGCCAGCCCGCCTTTGATCAGGGCAGCGCTAGGCAGGCCGAGGATCACGCCAAGATCGAACGCAACATTCTCATAGATTTTAGCGGGTGAGTTGAAACCGTAGCCGAAGCCGACATGGTAGGCGAGATAGAGCCAGATACGTAGCAGCAGGTAGCCAGCGCTGAGGATAATGAACGGCGCGTGTAGCAATAGCTTGGCCCGCAACAAGGTCGGCCAGTTGATGCGAGGCAACTTGCGATCGGGATGTACGCTTACGCCCGGCTGGGGGAAGAAGCAGAGGTCCGCAAGCAGCAGCAAGGCGGGAGTAATTACGGCCACCTCTTTGGTCAGAATCGCCAGTACCATTGCGGCAAGGGCGAGCAAGTAGTAACGGCGGTAGCGGTTCTGCACGTAGGCGACGAAGCAGATAAGGCAGGCGAGCATGAACATGGTGGCAGGAACGTCGGCACGGCTGACGATCCAAGTGACGGTGCCAGGGTGGGCTGGATGAACCGCGAAGATCACTGCCACCAGCGCGGCCAGCAGCGGCCCACGCAGCCGATAAATCAGCAGCCAGAGCAAGGCGACAGTCAGCAGGTTGAGCAGCAGGTTGGTCGAGCGCCAGCCCGCCGGGTTTTGGCCCCATAGCTGGTTATCTATGAAAAAGCTGAGGAAGTTGATCGGGCGGTAAAAAAAGATCGGCAGCGGCTTGAAGGTGAACTGATCGGCAACGTCGGCGATGGTCATTGGCCCGATAAAGTTAAAGTCTTCGGAAACCCAGTAGTAACTAAGGGTGGGCAGATAGAGGGCAAGGCTAACCGCGAGGGCGGCGAACAGCCCTGCCCACTTCCATATTGGTTGAGCGTCAGTCAGGTCATTGGGGTAAGCTTTGCGCTCGTTCATGCCCTAGTCTACCATGTGACTAGCCAGCATGTCCAGTTCACAATCGGCCTCTAAGTGAATGGTGCAAGAGCCTTAATCACTCGTCGCGGTTGGCGGTTTGGTGTTGACCAACCGCTTGGCCTCGACCGGTGGGCAGAAGAGCGCCTGACTGAGGCCAGGACGTTGCGCCGGGTGCGGCAAGTTCAGCGCGATTGGCCGCCCCTCGCGGGCTGACTGGTAGAGTGCCTCGATTATCTGCACGTCAATCATCCCCTCCAGGCCGGACGGCTCCGGCTCCCGTCCCCCCAGGATGCAATCGGAAAAGTAGCGCAGTTGCGGGCCAAAGTGGTCACCAGCAGGGTAGGTTTGCTGCTCAGTCTTACCTGCGATAGTCAGGTAGTGGTGAGCCAGGCCGCCACCGTAACCGGGGTCAACCCGCAGGTCGCCTTTCGTGCCGATCACCTGATAGGATGCGGTGAAGGCCGCGCCGAAGCTGGAGGTAAACTGGGCCAGCCGCTCGCCGGGAAAGCGCAGCGTGGCGCTGACCATCTCCTCGACCGCGCCGAAGCGGGGGTCGGTGCCACTGCCCACCATCGCCAGCGCCTCAGTCGGTTCAGCTTGGAACAGATAGCGAGCCGCGTTGATGCAGTAGATGCCAATGTCGTAGAGGGTACCGTCGCTCATCCCAGGGCGCACCCGAAAGTTGTCGGCGGCCATCTGCTGGCTGAAGGTTGAGCTGAAGATGCGTGGTTCGCCCAGCCGCCCCGACTGCACTATCTCCACCGCCCGCATATTCGATGCGTCGAAGTGTAGGCGGTAGGCGATCATCAGCTTGATGTTGTGTTCGCGGGCCGCATCAATCATCGCTGCGCAATCCTCGGCGGTCACCGCCATCGGCTTCTCGCACAGCACGTGAACGCCCGCCTGCGCCGCCCGCACTGTGTATTCGCGGTGCATCGGGTCGGGCAATGCGATATAGACGGCATCCACCGCCCCGCTGCTTAGGCACTCGTCGTACTGCGCGTAGCTGTAGCGATGGGTTACGCTGTAATGCTCACCCAACTGCTCACGCTTCTCCGCATCGTCGGATACCAGCGCGACCAACTCGGAGTTATCCGCCGCGTTGGCGAAGGCAGGCAGCATCGCCGCCTGGGCAATCCAGCCCAATCCCACCACCGCATAGCGCACTCGCTTGCGTCCGCCACTAGCTTCGTTCGCTGCTGTCATCGTCTGTTCTCCTTTACCCTAATCAGCGGCCCGCTGTGTGGTTAATATTCTATCATACTGCTCATCTCATCATTCACCATTTACCATTCACTTTGCCGCGCTCCACACCTCGTAGACCGGCAGGCCGTCGTGATGGTAGAAGGTGCGCTCCAAGTGGGGGGTGAGGCCACGCTTCCTGGCTTCGGCGATGAAGGCGTCATAGCGGCCCTTGTAGCGAGTGCCACCCGGCATATGGAAGATGTATAGGGTGGTGGCATCGCGTAGGGTAACGTCGAGGGCATTGTAGAAGGCCGGGTTGGGTTCTTCGCTATACTGGAAGATGGCACGCGGGTTCAGCCTACCGTCGCTCAGCACTTGCAGGTTGTACTGGAAGCCCCAGTCCATCAATGCTGGCTGGGTTGCGCCCCGCTGGAGTAGGTAATCGTTCAGCTTGTAGATGGCATCGGAGTAGTTGTAGTAGCCGCCCTGCCGCGCCAGGTCACGATGGTAGGCGCTATCAACCACGAAGTCGGAGAGCAGCAGGGTGAAGGCCAACGCGGCAGCAACGCTGAAGGCAATTGCGCTGGCGCGGCGGTTGGTGCGGGGGGCGAGATAATCGCGCAGCGCGCTGGCGATTACCACCAGCGCAGTGGCAATCGTCAGT
>QHBQ01000316.1 GCA_003243865.1 Candidatus Chloroheliales bacterium
GCCGACCTCCTTTGCCAGCGGAATGCTGCTGGTGTAGACCAGCGCGATACTAGCGTTGTCCTGGATGTTCAGCACGATGGCGTTGACGTCCTTGCTGTCAAGCATCTTCAGGCTGTTGTCCATCAGGTCGGAACTGGCCGCCCACTCGGCGGTATAGTATAGCCCGCGAACGTGGAATTGCTTGAGCGCGACATCCTTGACCGCTTCGTGCTGGATCGGCAGCTTGGTTAGTTCGTAGCCGGAGTACTTGAAGTGCAGCATCGGGTTGGGCGGCAAGCCGCGCAGGGTGTAGTTGCCGCTGGCGTCGGTGAAGGTGATCAGGTTGCTGGTGGTAATCGGCTGTTGCAGCAGCGCCGCAGGTGGCGGCGGGAGCGGGGTGGCGGTGGGCGGCGGTGGTGGTGGCGGGGTGAAGGTTGGCTGGCCTGGCCCAGCGCTCGGCACCACGTAGGTACGGGCGGCGTAGCCTTTGTCAGCGCGGTCATCGGTGGTCTGCACTGGCACCCAGGCAAACTGGTCGCCGGAGACATCGGCACCCGTCACCTTCAAAATGGTGCCATCCTGCAGTAGTCGCACATGATCGGCGCCGTGCTTCGGCGCGGCGGTGAGCCAGAGGCCATCGCTATCGGTGCCGAACACCCGCACGTAGCCGAGGTCAGCGGTCGGCGTGGTAGCAACGGTGTCCGTGACCATCTGCGGGGCGGCCAGCGGCTTGCCACCATAGTGGTACGAGCTGGTTAGCGTGGGGGTCGCCTGCAAGGGCGCGGGTGCGACCCCATTATCGCTGGGGTAGGCGCGCACCATCACGTTCGAAAGCGGCTTGCCGGTGGTGGCATCAGTCACCTTGCCGTGAATCGAGTTGGGAATAAGGCTGACTGTGTTTGGCCCTGGGTTGAGCTTGACTCCCTGAGCAGCGGCGTAGCCATCCGCACTGATTGTGGCGCTGGCATCGGCGTCGAGTTTGTCGAAGCTGTACTGGCCACTGCTGTCGGTGACGCCGGAGGTTGCGCCGCTCGCCTGCTGCACCGCAATTGTTGCGTTGGCAACCGCCGAGCCGTCCCAGGCATTGTTCACCATCACGCTGGTTTTGGTTGCTGGCGCATTGGGGGGCGGTGTGGACGTATCAGTAGCGCCGCCGTTTCCGCCGGGGGTAGAATTAGTGACGTTGTCCGCCTGTGCTGGCACCGCTGTACCGTTATTGGCGTTGGCCTGGACACCGCCGGGTGTGGTTTGGGTGTTGACAATCGGATTGGTTACTCCGCTGTTTGACTGGCTGCTGCCAAACAGGTCACAAGCCGATAGGGTCAAGGCAACCACTAGCAACAAACTAACCAACCGCGCGGCGTGGGTCAGCCGCTGCGACATTCTGCTCTCGCTCTGCACCGTAACTCCTCACTAGCGACGATGGCCCGTCGCCTGGTATCCCGATCTTGTTTCGCAATGAACAAGGTGCAAACGTACCTTGCGGCGCTTATTATCCGCTACCTTGGGGAATCTGTCAAGCCATAGATAAGCTGCAGCACAGATGTTAGGCTATTGTAATAGGGGCAGTTGTGTTATACTTTTGCCGCTCAAGAGCGATTAGGGCAGGGGTGAACAGAATGGGATTTGTGATCATCTCAGTGGTGCTATTGGGGCTGGTGGCTGGCCTCATCGTCGCGCACCTGGCGATCAGCCGCGCGGTGCTACGCCAAGCCGACTGGGGGGGCGGCGAACGACTGGCTGCGCTGTCCGCCTCTGCCTTTCTGCTCGGCACCTTCTGGCTGGCCTTCGGCGGTCTCTATCTGCTGATCATAGATACCCAGAATCCGCCCATTGCCGACCCCTGGCACACCATCCTGGTGTTCCTCGCCTCGCCTCCCTCTTACATCTTTACCGATGTGCGCGGCATCAACTTCTTCCAGTGCTTCTACAACGGTAGAGGCGCGTGCGACCCGCTGCAGTTCGTTGGCCCTGCGCTGCTCACCTTCGTCATCCTGCTGGCGCTCAGTGGCCTGCTCGCGCTGCGCCAGCGCCGCCTCAACCGCACCTAAGCAACCTCACCCGTTCGCAAATCTAATCCCAGTCAATCAGCCAGTATTCAATCCAGCCAACCCCGACGTAGGCAAAGATTGCCAGGCTAGTCATGGTTATCGCAGCGGCAAACAGCATCGCCGAGTCGAAGTTGGTGCGGGCCACAGTCATCAGGAAGCCGAGGCCGGAGTCGGAGGCGACAAACTCGCCGATAATTGCGCCAGTGAGCGAGAGGGTAAGGCCCATGCGAATGCCGCCCAGCAGAGTGCGCAGCGCCAGCGGTATCTCTACGTAGCGGAGCGCCTGCCAGCGGCCAGCGCCCATGGTATAGGAGGCATCCACCAGATCCTTGTCCACCGAGCGCAACCCAACGGTGGTGTTGACCAGGATGGGGAAGAAGACGATCAGGGCGCAGATGATCACCTTCGAGGAGAGGCCGAGGCCGAACCAGACCACCAGCAACGGGGCTAGGGCCAGCATCGGCATCGCCTGGGTAGCGGCGATGTATGGGCCAAGCACCCGCGAGAGCAATGCGGAGCGCGACAGCAGGTAGCCGAGCGTCACACCTAGTACGAAAGCAACCGCGAAACCGAGCAGTGCCTCCGAGAGTGTCGCGCCAATGTGCTTCCAGAGCGAACCGCTATGCGCCAACTGCGCGTAGGCGACCCACACCGCACCAGGCGAAGGCAGCATAAAGCTAGGCACGATGCGCGCCTCAGTCACCTGCCACCAGACGAGCAGGGTGAGCAGCAGCGCGGTGACAACCGGCCAGAAGCGGCTACGCTCCAGCCAGTTGATGATGCGCTGGCGGCGGCTGTGGGGAACGATGACCAGCGGCAGTTGCTCGGCTGCCGGTGGGGTAAGTTGCTCAGTGCTTTTCCGTAGCGAAACGCGCAACTTGCTGCTCCTTCGATACATATGGCGGATTGCTCTTACAAAGTAGTTCTTGGCAGCCAACCCGCAGACCTCATTATAATACAGTTTCAGTTAATGAGCATGGAGAGACAAGGGCGCAACTCCGCAAAGTTGCGCCCTGTCCAGCAATTGAACCCAGCACTGCGCTAGTCGAGGTCAGGATTGGTGAGCGATGCGCCCCCGCAGTATGTTGCCAGCGAGCATAAGCACCAACCCTGCGCCCGCTAGCCACAGCAGCAGCGCAACACTGTCACGGCCAGTAACGGGCATCGTAGGTGTACTTCCAGCGTTAGCCAGCATTGTAGCAGCACTGCTCACTGCTTTGTCAAGCGCAATCGCAGCAGCAGCGATCTTGTTTAGGTCGCCTCCCTGCACCGCAACGCCTAGGGCATTCAGGGCGGTTTCTATGGTTGTTGCGGCTTGCGGTGATTTATCCTGAATCTGGGACTTACTGGATTGGTATATCTTATCCAACGCCTGGTAGGCACGCTGGATGTTAGCCGTATCCTTGTTGGTTATCTCGGCTTCCAGGTCGCGAACAGAAGCCTGTAGCTGCTGCATGAGTAGCTCTATGCCCCCGAGGGTGCCGGACTTCACCCCCGTTACCGGCTCGGCAGCGTCGTTCACTGCTTTCAGCAGGTTGGTCGCTTCGGTCTTAGCCTTCTCAGCATCGCCCGCCTGCAGCGCACTGCCCAACGCGGTCATCGCAGCGTCAATGTTTGAGGCAGCTGTTGCTGATTTGGCCCGAATCGCGGCCTCATTCGCCATGAACAGGTCACTGAACGCCTTGAAGGCCGCCGTCTCTCCGGCCTTATCCTCGAACGATGTCTCACGCACCAGGTCGGCAGCCGCCGACTGGAGGTTTTTCATCACCGTCTTCAAATCAGTGCCTTGGGCATAGCTGTGCGTGGCGGGCATCACCATGAATGCCACGATCATCAGCATTGCCAGGGTTAGCTTTTTCATTACCTTACTTCCTCCTTTATGGTTCTCGCTCTAACGCGAGAGATTAAAAGTGGTTTGCGCATTTGCCAGCGCGTTGGGAACGTTCCGCAGGGACACACTGATATGCACCTTGCGGAAATGCGTAACTACATCAGGGCTTGGCCGCCTCCGCGAACTGGTTGGTATAGAAGGTGGTGGGGTCGGCAGTGCCGCTGATGATGCCGGTTGCCTGCAGCAGGTTCTGGGTAGCCTGCCACCCTGCCGGGTCAGACCAGCCAAGCGGGTGTCCCCCGCTGGGGGGCTGCATATAGTCGAGCGTAGCAGTCATCACATCACGCTGCACCGGTATCTTGTCGGGGCTGAGATCGCCCAACTGCTTCAGGCTGATGTCGAATGCCCCGCTGGGGTCGGCCAGCGCATCCTTCAGCCCATGTGCCGTTGCGCTGACGAATGCCTGCACCATCTCCGGGTGTTCCTGAATCAGCTTGTCACCGGCAGCAACCCCGCTGGAGATAAGGTTGGCGGTGTTTGGCAGTTGCAGGGTTTGCACCTGGTAGCCGAGCGCCCGCATCTGCACCGCCTCGTTGGACAGGAAGGTGAAGGCGATGTCCACTCGCTTGCTGGTAAGCGCCTCCACCTCGTTGAAGCCAATCTGGATGGGCTTGATGTCGTTGTCGGTAAGATTCGCCGCCTTGAGCATTGCCTCCATGCCCACGTAAGTGGAACTGCCCGCCGCCGAGTAACCGACGCTGTGACCCTTGAGGTCAGCGGGGCTTTTTAGGCTGAACCCACTGTTGGCAAGCGCCAGCGCGCCTACCGGGTACTTCTGGTTTGTTGCCATGATGTACTTGATGTTCACGCCCTTCAGCCGCGCGGGAATGAGTGTGTCACCAGTAACCAGGACGAATTGAATCTGCCCGTCGCTGACCAGTTGGTAGACGTTGGTAACCTGTCCGTACTTGATCTCGACATTCAGGCAGTTGGCGGTATAATAGCCCTTCGCCATCGCGATATAGTAGGGCGCGTTACCCACATTGGGGGTAAAGCCGGTGGCCAGCACCACATGGGTTGGATTGGCGCAGGCGCTGGTGGTCGTGCCGCTGGTGCCAGTCATCGCCACTGTCGCGGATGCAGGCGGGGTGGCCGCGGTGGCGGGAACTGATGCTGAACCAGTCGTCGCGGTTGCTGGCGCGGGCGCGGCGGTTGGGGTGTTGTTATCGCCACCACAGGCAGCCAGCACCAGGCAGATAAACAAGGAAAGAACCGAAAACAGTTTACCCAAGCAATCCTCCTTTCACTCTCTACAACTTGCCTGCCCCTATGCCACGCCAGCGGCAGTATAGCGGGCAGATGGTGGAACTCGACGGCCCAGGACGCGGCTAGAACGGTTACTACTAGCTTAACCCCTGAGGCAAGCAGATTGTAGCACACGTCAGCGCCCCTGTCAAGCGCTTGTTGCCATTGCGCAACTTTTTATGTTACAATATAACAAGCCATAATGTTCTATTTGTCTCAGAAAACATATTATCAAAATACTCGTCGCACTTTCTTCCACAAAGAATATTCTAAGCAACCTTCTCAATGCTGCTGCGCAAAGTTTGCTATAATAAAATCTGCTGGCAGCAACACAAAACAGGAGGTTAGAGTGATGAAATGGGTAACCCGACGCGGGGTGCGGCTGGATCGCACCGCCTGCACTTGGTTGATTAGGCGATACATTGACCATGAGGCAGAGATTAGCTATATAGAGGCCGAAGCGATCCCTGAAGCGGTGCAAGGGGGGGCGTTGCCGTTCCACAACACCATCTCCGAGGAACCGGATATGGAGCGCACCAGCTTCGATCAGCTGATCGCCGAGTACAAGCTAGATCAGCATGATGCGGCGCTGACACTACTGGCCGCAGTTGTGCGCGGCGCAGAGTTGCGCGAGGCTGATGCGCCTGCAGAGTCGGCGGGGCTAGAGGCGATTGCCCAGGGGATAAACGCGCTTTCGCACGACGACGACGAGATGGTAGCGCGGGCAATACCGCTGTTCGACGCGCTCTATGCCTACTGCGAACGGCGGGTGGGCGGCAAAAGCAGGTGGGCGAATCAAGAGGAGCAGGATAGCGAGATAAATGGGGGGAACGATGCGCGATGACTGAAGCTTGGCAACGCAGCCAGGATTGGTTCTGGGAGGGCAACGTTCAGGCCCGAGTGCTGGCATTCATGCAGGAGGAGGGCTTCACCATCCTCAGCCCCGGCCACTCCTCGCCCGCCGAGCATGGAGTAGAAATCGCCGCCGAGCGGCAGGTGGAGCAGCGGGTGAGCCACCGGCTGGTCAGCGTCCGTGGCTGGCCCAGCCCACTCTATACCAAAGGGGCGCTGGCGGGACAGCCGCGCGCCTCAGCGCCGGAGTCGGTAGCCCGTAGCTGGGTCGCCCAGGCGCTTCTGGATCTAGCGCTGGCGCGGGGCAGCGATCCCGATGTTGAACTCAGCCTGGCGCTGCCCGCAATGGCAAGCTACATCCGCTACCTGCAGCGGCTGCGCTGGTTTCTGGCAGCAGGGAGGATTTCAGTCTATCTGGTGGCGCAGGATGGGCGGGTGGCAGTCACGCCGCCAGGAGCATCGCCGGTCAGCGCCGCCCCACCGTCACCTGTGGCGCGGGGTAGCAGGCAACGCCGTAAGATGGGCTTGCCAGGCGCATCGCGGCTACGACTGCCGCTACTTCACATTCTGGTGACGATGGGGGGTGAGGCGGCTCGCAGCGAGGTGATTGCCGAGGTTGCTCGCTGGTTCCCCGGCGTGGCCCAGCCCCTGCCCGGCGAGTTCGGGCAGCGGCTATCGGTGGCACAGAGTACGCTTCAAGCCGAGGGTCTGACCACGCTAAATGGGCGGGGCATCTGGCAGATTACCGCAGCGGGCCGCGAGTTCTACGCCGCCCACTGGGGGGAATGGCTGCACAAGTCGGGCTTGGCCGCTGAGGAGTAGCAGGGTTCGGGATTATACCAACTTGCTTTAATGAAGCAGCAAATCCGTAGGGGCGTGTGGCGCACGCCCTGTGGGGAATATACGGTACCGCCAAAGCCATTTGGTATTAGACCACTGCTTCAGCCTTGCGGAAACGATTGGAGGCGAGGAAGAGGAGCAGGGCCGCGGCGAAGGCGACCATGGCCCCGAAGTTGAATGTTGCTGCTGGCCCAAAACTGGCCCATAGCCAGCCGCCGAGCAGGTTTGCGGGCAATGCGGCAAAGCCGGTTAGCCCGTTGAACCAACCCATCGCTGCGCCTCTTTGTCCCCTGGGGATCAGGTCGGAGACCAGCGCCTTGCCCACCCCCTCAGTCGCGGCGGAGTACACGCCGTAGAGCAGGAACAGCAGCCAGGGTTCCAAGCCGGGCGCGGCGGTTGCCCAACCCATGTATACCAGGCCGAAAGAGATATAGCCAGCAAGCAGCACGGGAATGCGACCAAAGCGGTCGCTCAGTACGCCGAGCGGGGTGGAGAGCAGCGCGTAGACGATGTTGTAGCCAAAGTAGGCCAGCGGCACCGCTTCGAGGAAGCTCTCCAGCCCGGCGGTGCGCAGGAAGATAAAGGCATCCGACGAGTTGCCGAGCGAGAACAGCGTAGAAATGAGCGTAAACATCCAGAACGGTGCGCCCAGCAGGGCCAACCGCTGCCAGAAGGGGAGCGTTGGGGCCGAGGCTTTGGCCTTTTCGACCTTCACCTCGCGGCGCGGTTCGCGCAGGAAGATGATCAGCACCAGCACGCTGAGGACGCCCGGCAGCAGCGTCCAGGCGAAGACCAGGCGCAGGTTCTGGTTGCCAAGCGCGAGAATGAGCGCGGCGAAGAGCGGGCCGAGCGCTGCGCCGAAGGTATCCATCGCGCGGTGGAAGCCGAACGCCTTGCCCTGATAGGCCGCGTCGGTGGCATCGGCGATCATCGCATCGCGGGGGCTGCCGCGCACGCCTTTGCCGGTGCGATCGAAGAAGATGAGGACAAGCGCGGGCGGCCACGAGGAGACCAGCGCCAACATCGGCTTGACCGCATTGGAGAGACCATAGCCGAACAGAATCAGCGGCTTGCGTAGGCTGCTGTCAGCAAGCCGACCGGAGAAGATCTTGACGATGCTGGCGGTACTCTCGGCGATACCTTCAATCAGACCCGCCAGCAGCAGCGGGGTGCCGAGTACGCCAACCAGAAATATGATGCGCACCGGCATGATCATCTCGCTGCTGATGTCGGTAAACAGGCTAACCACACCTAGCACAAACACGTTACGAGTAAGCCCGGCAAAGAGCCGCGCCCATCGCGAAGGGGGAGCTGAAGTTGATTCCATCGCTGTTCCTTGTGAGTATATTGACGCCGCGCGGCGCCCGCGCTATTATACACCAGGTAAGCAGTAATCACCATCAGCACAGGTGCGTTGCAAGTTATTAGGTAAGTGGTTGATCTGTAGGGGCGAACCGTTGTTCGCCCTGCGCTAGCCAATAACTTGCGACACATCCACCAGCCTGGCCAAACACCTATCTACCGAAAGGAGAAGCAAGTAATGAAGTGGATTACCCGCGAACACGTCAGGGTAGATCGAGTTGCTATCCCCTGGCTAATCAAGAAATTCGTTGACCCTGAGGCGGAGTTCATCTTTGCGCCACGCGAGGAAGTGCTGGCGCGGGCCAAGGCGGAGGGCGCCACTCCCTTCGATGTGCCGGGAGTGGAACTGAGCCACCGTGACGACAAGTGCGGCTTCGATGCAGTAATTGCCAAGTACAACCTCACCGATCCTGCGCTGCTGCGGGTGGCCGACATCGTGCGTGGCGCCGATGTCGCCGCCTGGAAGGGGCGCTTCCCCGAATCGGCAGGCATCGAGGCGATCGCGCATGGCTACTTCCTGCTCAACCTCCCTGACCAGCAGGTGCTGGATCGGGAATGCCCGCTCTACGATGCGCTCTATCGCTATTGCCAGGAGCAGATCGAGAAAACCGGTCCCGGGTACCCCTTAGCAGCGAGGGTACGTGCTTCGTCCGCATTAGATCATGATATTATGGCCCTGATGCAAAGTTGACGGACTGCACCTGGGCTGGTACAATCTTC
>QHBQ01000482.1 GCA_003243865.1 Candidatus Chloroheliales bacterium
GGAACTCCTGACGGCTGAGGCCGAGGTCACGCACGGTATCCACGCCGGTGATGTAGCGGCGGGCCAGGTCTTCGATGAAGGTCTTGAGCCGCTCGACTGCTTGCTCCTGAGGTGGGGTTTGGGTTAGGGTTGCTTGCAAAGATTTGCTCCTGTCTGCTATAGGCAGTAAGCTCCAAAACAGTGGATATTCCAAAATCTGTAAAGTATTTTAACACAGGTGGGGAAAAGTGTCAAGAACTTGGCTACAGCAACCCAGTCAGCAGCGCGGCATAGAGGGCGGTGGCAACGAGGGCGATTGGCAGCCAGTACCAGCCGCGCCAGCGGGCGACATCTTCGCCGAGTGTGCCGAGGCCGCTGATCGCCTGAGCAGCGAACCAGGCGGCGGCAATCAGCGCAGCGAAGCGCAGGCTGGGCAGGCCACTGATGAGGTAGAGGATGAGGAAGGCGAGGGCGACCAGCAGCGCGAAGCCGAGGCCCGCCAGCGCGGGCAAGGCCAGGCGGCGTTCGGCAGCCGCTTGCTCGGCGGCGAGTTCGGTTTCGCTGGGAACGCGGCGAAGGCGCTCACGGCGACTGGGGGTGACATTCGCCTGGAGCGCGGGCTGGGCGACGCGCAGATGGGTCAGCGGGCCGAGCAAGAAGCCGCCAACCAGCAGGCTGCCGAGCGCCAGGCCGAGTCCTGGCAAACTGAAATCGTGCGCCGCGCTCAAGCCGAGGCGACGGGCAACCATCTGCTGCACCCAACCGCCCGCGCCGTAGAGCAGCGCGGCGGTCAGCAACGCGATTGCGGCATAGACAATGATGAGCAGCAGCGGGCTGCTGAAGCTGAGAAAAGAGGCGCTAGGATAGAAAAGGTGCAGCAAGTTGAGGCTACCGACACCAGCGGGGCCGATTAGCAGGGAGCCGAGTGCAGTCAGCAGGGTGGCGAGCAGCCAGGCGAGTGCCAGCTTGACGGTGCTGCCACTGCCGGGGAAGAAGGAAGCCAGCACAACGATAATCAGCAACAGGGTGAAGACAATGAAGCGGCGATCGGGTGGCGCGGAGGCAGCGCTGGGCAGACCCGCGCCAAGCGCGGGCAGGTAGCTACTCAGAGTGCTGGCCGGGCTGGCGCTGAAGTTCCAGCGGTCAACGCTGCGTTGGTCGAGGACGGCGAAGGCGAATTCGCCGCCACTCAAATCACCGCGACTGTAGCTCAGGCCCGCCAACGCTTGGGCGGCAGGGGCGAAGTCGGGGTTGATTGCCACTGCCTTCAGCCAGGCAGCCTCGGCGAGGGCGGTGCGTCCCTGGCGGTTGTAGACCAGCGCAAGGTTGTGCCAGGTGGCGTAGCTGGCGGGCCAGTTATCCAGCGCGAGGCGATAGTGATAGATAGCGGCGGTATCCTGCCCCGCGCGGGCGAGGGTGTCGGCCCACAGGCTATGCACCAGCCCACGTTGCGCCAGCGGGTTGCTTGCCAGGTTGCCGCTGACCGAAAAGTAGGTGGTGGTGGTCAGGGTAGGGGCATTGGTAGCGTCAAGGGCGCGGACATAGGCGGTGTTAGCATTGTCAAGTTGCCCCGCCTGCTCGAAGGCATAGGCGGCATCAACGTAGGGGTAGAACGGCGCGCCTGGTGGCACCGGCTTACTGATATCGAATAGGCCACTCTTGAACAGCGCGCTGGCCTCGTCATACTGCTTGCCGCCCGCATAAAGGGCCACCAGGTTGGCGTAGGTGGCAGCCTTGTAGTCAAGCGAGGCGGTGCTGCTCTGCAACACTTGCTGGTAAGCAGCGGTCGCTTCGTTGTTCTTGCCCCCAGCTTGCAAGTTCACGCCGTTGACGTAGCTGGCAGGGCTGCCCGCAGCAGACGCAGGCAGGTTAAAGCTGCTATTGCCCTCGACTTCATTGCGGGCCTGGGTAAGCAAGGCGCTGGCAGCGGGCGCATTGGTCAGGCTTGCGGCCTTGTCGTAGTCGGCGCGGGCGGCGGCAGCGTTGCCAAGCAGGGCTTGCAGCGCGGCGCGGTCGGCATACAGCTTCGGCTCCTGGGTGTAGTTGGTGAGCAGCAGGCTGACTGTATCGAGCGCCTGACGGTAGCGACCAGTGTTGATCGCTGCGCCGAGGTACTTGGCGTAGAGTTGCCAGTCGGTGTATGCCTGGTTGCGCAGCAAGCCGTCGTAAGCCTGCATCGCGGTAGTGGCGTCGCCCGCCAGTAGGGCAGCATCACCTAGCGCCTCCTGCAGTTCGTAGCTCCCGCCGCCAGGAACGTAGAGTGGGCGCAGCGTGTCAACTGCCGCCTGGGGCTGGCCGCGCTCAATGTAGGCGAGGCCGAGGGCAAATGCATTGGTGGGGTTATGCGGGTCAACCTGGCGGGCCACTTCGAGATGCTCAACCGCCATCTGCGGGTGGCCGAGAATCAGCTCGACTATGCCCATGTTGTAGCGATACTGCGCGCTAGTCGGGTCGGTGCCGAGGACGAGGAACATCTTGTCGTGGGCGTCTTGCAGCAGTTGCGCCCGCGCGGTTGCATCAGTGCTGTGCAGGTAAGCGGCGATGTCAATTACGCAAGAGTTGATGAAGTAGCCACGCGCGACGTTGGCGCTGTGGTCTTGGCCTGTGGGCGGCACGCCATTGGTGAATATCCGCAGCGCCTTGATGATGTCGGCAAGGCGTTGGTCATCGTAGCTCAACACCTGATTAGCCTGCTCCAGCTTACCAGGCCCGTAGTCGGTGAACATAATAGCAAGCAAGTCGCGGATGCGGGCGTCGCCACTATCGCGCAGGGCAAGGCGGGCGCAAGCCTGGGGGTAGACGGCGCTGCACTCGATGTGGCTGGCAGGGTCATTGGTGACGACCAGCGGCGGCACCGGGTAGGCGAACAGACGGCCCAACCAGGGCAGGCGGGCGTCGGCGCTGGCAACCGTGATTGGCAGGCTGGCGCTGGAAGCGGGCGGCGCGGCAAACAGGCCGCTGAACTGGGTCACCAGCAGCGCGACTAGCGCAATAATGGCGAAGGTGATCTGGGGCAGACGTTGGTCGAGCGAGCTGCGGTTCAAGTTGTTCTCCTGAGGCGAGGGCGTGATAAATCATGCCCCATATTGTGCTAGGGCTGAGGGCTGAACTGCTGGCCGTTCCAGCGCCAAACCTGTAGTTTGCCCGCCGTGTCGCTGGTGGCGACCACGTAGTTGCCGTTGTTCTGCAAATCCACAATGTTGATCGGTTGGCTCGAGGTTAGCGTGTTGCCCTGCCCGTTGAACTTGAGCGCGCTGGCGTTGTCGCGCTGCCAGGCCCACAGCTTGAGGTGATACTGGCCGCCGCTGGTGTAGCGCAGGCCAAAGACGGCGGGGCCGCCGGTCAGGGGGTGGCCCTGCTGCGGCAGCGGCAGTGGCAGCGGCTGGCCGATAGCGACGAAGGCAGCAAGCTGGGCGCTGGTCAGGGTCGGCTTTGGCGTCGGGGTCGGCGTTGGGGTGAAGGTTGGGCCGAGGGTGGGGCTGAATTGGGAGGTCGGCATTGGCGTATCGGTCGCTGTCGGTGGTATCGGGGTGGGGCTGGGGCCGCCGGGGGTGGCAGTCGCGGTCGCGGTCGGCTTCGGCGTATCGGTGGGGCGGGGGGTATAGGTCGGCAGTGGCGTATCGGTCGGCCCGCTGGTCGGCAGTGGGGTGGGGGTATTCAGTAGATAGTTGGGCCACAGCGGCGCCCAACCATACAGGTCAATGCCGCGACTGGAGTTCGGCGTGGGAGTAACGGTCAAGTCGGCGGATGGCACAGTATTGCTATAGTATTTGGCAACCACCATGTTGAGCAGCGGGTCGCCGCCCGCGGGATT
>QHBQ01000245.1 GCA_003243865.1 Candidatus Chloroheliales bacterium
TTGATTGCCAGCGAGGCGGCAGATTTGCTAACCACCCAGGAGTTGGCCGAACTGAAGGCGCACGGCCAGTACCGCAGCAATGTGCAGTTGCTGCACAACCTCTCGCGCGGCGACGACCGCTTGGCCTCGCCAACTTACCACGATCGCGGTCTGGCGAAGGCAGCCCACCCTAGCGACACTGTGCGGCTGCCGGAGTTGCCGGAAGAGCTTGCCGCCCAGCCAGTGACGAATAGCCGCCTTGCCGCCCGCCCTACCCTGACCGACCCTACCCCCCCCAAAGTGCGCCCACCGCGCCGCACCTACCAAACCAACCCCTGGCTCGATCGCGGTTTGCTCACGGTGGAGTGGGCCTGTGCAATAGTAATCATCTTCATCCTGGGGCAGTGGGTTTACACCCAGTGGAACTCCGACGATAGCGGCAACAGCGCGGTAGCGCAGAGCGAACCGACCCCCACCGTATCTGCCCGCTCCACTATAGTAGCGACGCAAGCCCCGACCCATCCGGTTGCTCCCACGGTCCAAGCCAACCTGCCAGCCGCCGCCACCGCCACCCTACCACCGCCAACCAACACGCCACTGCCAGCAATATCAATCAGCGACAGCGTGCCAGTGCGCATCGTCATCCCCAGCATCAAGGTGGATAGCGTAATCAAGGAGGTCGAGCTGCAGGTAGATACCTGGCAAGTCGCCGATTACGCGGTCGGCCATCACGAGAGCAGCGCCCGGCCCGGGCAGCAGGGCAACGTGGTGATGGCTGGCCACCGCGACATTCGCGGCTCGGTCTTCCGCAATCTCGACAAGCTCAAACCGAAGGATGTAATCCTCGTCTACACCAAAACGAAGGTCTATCGCTACATCGTAAGCGACAGCCATATCGTCAAACCGTCGGCGGTAGGAGTGATGAGCCAGACCAGCGACTATCGGCTGACCCTGATTACCTGCACCCCGATCGGCATCGCCAGCCACCGCATCATCGTCGTTGCCCAGCTCGAACACAACGATGTGCCGGTTGTTGGCGGCGACCAGTAGTAACTTAATCAGTCACTACGCCGCTATTCTGCTGCGCTGCGCTGACCTCTAGCTCCTTCCTGGTATCCTCACTCAGCGGCCCAAATCCGGCGGTGGTGGCGAGTTCGACTACGCCGCGCCGGATCAGCTTCTCCGCCTCCCTTAGCTTACCTTGAAGTGGATCGGCCAGGCCGGTGCTGCGCTCCACAGTGGCTAGCATCTCGCGCAACTGGCGCAGCAAATCGAGCGTCTTGTTCATGGTCATCACCAGGTCACCCTCACTCTGCTCCATGTTGCGCATCAGTTGGCCCAGCGATGCCCCGCGACACCAGTCGCGGGCCGCACCCCAGAAGTAGGGATTGTAGCCGCTGGAGATGAGCAGCCCGTTCTCGCGCTCGGCCTTGAACACCTCGCGCTCAAGCTCGTCGAGGCGGCGGCGCAGCGCAACCAGGTGCGAAGGGATATAGTAGCGGTTGTTGAACTCAACGTCGCGGTCAAAGGCGAACCAGCTAAAGAACTCGGCCAGGTCGGCGGGACTGAGCGCATCGAGCCAGCCCGCCACCACTGCCTCGGTGATGATCAGGGCGTTGCGGTCGAAGATGTTGGCGAGGCGCAGCGCCTTGCTGCTGGGCTGGCCGCGGTCCAGGTAGTCGAAGCGATCCAACACGCGAACGATGCCTTGCAGGGTGCGCTCCAAGCGCACCTCTTCCTCGGCGGCGGCTTCGGCGATCTTGCCCTCCTCTTTGGCAATTTGCCCTACAAGCGCAGTGCGCTCGTAACGATAGGCGCGATGCTCCTTGCGGCGGGGGCAGGGGTCGCAGGGGTGATGATGTACCGCAGCGGCGGCGGCTTTGGCGGCGGTGGCGGTGGCAACCATCTCGGCCCTGGCTTTGTCCAGCGCGGGGCTGAGGCTGGCAAGCAGCGCGGCGTTGTGTTCCTCGCGCCACTGCTCCAGGTCGGGCAGAGTGGCGATTAGCTCCTGAGCGTCGCGGTAGAGCGCCTCTTGCTGCGCGGGGGTGAGCAACTCCTGCGCCACCGGCGTGTAGGGCGGGTCGTCAAGCTCGATTGGCAGGGCTAGCAGCGGTGCCTGCTCCGGCAGGTAGTCCACGTGACGATACTCGGTGAGGGTCTCGACTACTGGCTTGCCATCGGCGAAAGCCAGCAGCAGGCCAATGCCGTTGCCCTCGCCCTTGCCCAGCCAGAAGGCCCAGCCCCGCGCGGCAAGGTGGATGGGGCTGCCGGGCGCAAGCTCACGAAAGGTGTGGCGCAGGCTGTCGCGGCGGGGCGGCGTCCAGGGGGTAGCGTTTAGCTTGATCCGCACCCGCTCAAGCTCCTCGGCGGCAGCCTTCTCCCGCTTGCGCTCAATCGAGACCTCACGGCCCAGTCGCTCATATTCGTCGAGTAGCGCTTCGCCTTCGGGGTAGCCGATCAGGCAGCCAACTGGGATATCGGCCAGGCGGGCCTGGTAGCCATACAGGTCGGTGGCAAGCTCACGCAGGCGGCGCGACTGCTGGAATTGCAACAGGCTATGGCGCATCACATCGAGGACGCGGCTGCCTGTCGGCGGGTTCCACAGGCTCAGCACCGCGTTGTAGTGGATGCTGAACGCGCTCTCCACTGGCAGCAAATCGCCCATCGCAATGCCCACCGCCTCGCGGAACGTGACCCAGGGCGAATAGGGAATGACGATATAGCCCTGGGGGTCAATCCCCCGCCGTCCCGCACGACCCGCCATCTGCTGGAACTCGTTGGGCAGCAGCGGGCGGCGGGTCTGGCCGTCATACTTGCTCATCCGCCCGATGACGACGGTGCGAGCGGGCATATTCACGCCCAGCGCGAGCGTGTCGGTGGCGAACACCGCACGGAGCAACGCCTGGCCGAACAGTTCCTCCACCAGTTGCTTCAGCACCGGCAGCAACCCGGCGTGGTGGTAGGCCAGCCCCCGCCGCGCCAGCCGCACAATGGTCTTGACCTGCTCCAACTGGCGGTCTTCGGGGTTGAGCCGATCCATATAGCGCTGAATGATCTCGCCGACGCGCTTAACGTGTTCCTTCTCTAGCACGCTGGGGAAGGATAGCTGGGCGCAGGCTTCGGCGGCGGCCTCGCAGTCGCGACGGCTGAACAGGAAGTAGATGGCGGGCAGCAAATCGAGGTGTTCCAGTTGCTGCACAATCTCCGGCGGCTCCGGTTCGGGGATGCGGCGGCGCTCGCCGTCGTTACCGAAGCCGCGATCGCGCGTCCCGCGCCCACCGCCGCGTCGCACCTCGCCGCCGACGTTGGGGAAGTCGGCCACCTGCCGCCCGCGCTCGTCAATCACCTTGTGCATCTGCCCATCGAGGTAATAGTAATACGATAGAGGCACCGCCCGCCGACGGTGAGTGATAAGGTGGACGGGGCTGTGGGTGTGCGAGATCCAGGCGGCAAGCTCGGCAGCGTTGGCGACTGTCGCGCTGAGGCAGACTAGCTGCACATGCTTGGGGCAGAGGATGATCGCCTCCTCCCAGGCGGTGCCGCGCTCCACGTCGGCGAGATAATGCACCTCGTCGAAGATAACCACTGACACATCCTCAAGCTCGGCGGGGTTCTGCAACAGCATATTGCGTAGCACCTCGGTGGTCATCACCAGGATGCGCCCCTCGCGGTTCTCGATGATGTCGCCGGTGAGTAGCCCGACTGAAGCCGCGCCGTAGATGGCCCGCAGGTCGCGGAACTTCTGGTTACTGAGCGCCTTGATCGGGGTGGTGTACATCACCCGCTGCCCCGCCAGCGCCGCCTTGTAGATGGCAAACTCGGCCACCACCGTCTTGCCCGTGCCGGTCGGCGCCGCCACCATCGCGCTATCGCCCGCCGCGAGGGTAGCGATTGCTTCTTCTTGAAAAGCGTCGAGGGCAAAGGGATAACGGGCGCGGAAGGCTTCGATGATGTAGGATGAGGCAGTCATGGCTCATTATACAGTTAAAAGTTGAAAGTTGAAAGTTCCTGTAGGGGCGAATTGCTGCTCGCCCTGCTTCCACGTAGGGGCGAACTGCGGTTCGCCCTGCCGCCTGCCATGTAGGGGCGAACTGCGGTTCGCCCTGGCCCAATTTACTCACCCAAGAGTTGGCAAAATCTGATCCCGCATCGCGATGTACTCAGCCTCTTTCCCCACTTTGGCATAGAAGCGCATCGAATCGAGAGTGATGAGATACCTGTAGCAGAGCAGCCGCTCACGGTAGTGGATGATGGTGCGCCCCTGAGCCGCGTAGTAGGCGGCGCAACGGTCGAGGATCTGGTGGTCGGGCAGCACATGGTCGAGCCATGCCACGTCGAAGAGGAAGTCACCGTACATAGCGTTAGCCCAGTCCAGCACCGCCGTGATCCGCCCATCCTGCACCAGCACGTTGCCGAAGGCGTAGTCGGCGTGCAGCAGCCAGCGCTGCTCGGGGCAGTAGTCGAGCAGGCGCATCATTGCCGCGTAGATACGATCCCACACGTCACGCGCCAGGAAGGTATCGTCGAACAGGCTATGCCACCGACCATAGAAGCTGCCCGGCTCGTGCTCGTCACCTACACTGATCATAAACTCGCGCCAGCTATGATATGGGCCGATTCCATGCTCGTCGAACGCACCATAACCTGTGCTGCTGCTCACGTCGCTGGCGTGGATCGCGTCTAGCGTTTCGATCAGGGCGGGGACGTAGCTGGCAACCTCGGCGGTGGGCAAGCCAATCATATTCTTGCCGGGCATCATCTGCGAGATAGCGTAGGATAGCCAGCCCATCGTGCCAAGCTGGTAGATCGGTGGGATCGGTAGGCGCGGCGTGGCGTAGCGGCGGTAGATGTAGGCATCCTTCTCAAAGTTGGGCACGGTGGGAGGGTTGATGCGGAGGATGTAAGCCTGGCCGTTGGCGGTGAAGGCAACGGTTTGCGCGATCTGACCGCCCTCTACCAACCGCAATTCACCATCGGGGGCAGCGAAGCGTTCGGTGAGCAGGGTACGTACTTCCTCATCAGTCAGTTGAGGTTTGACCGACGGCATAAGTTGGTTCTCCCCGCCTTCATCATTCCGTCTCTTCGCTAATCGGCAACTGCTTGCCGTAGCCCTCGTCGCGCAGCACGTCGGTGGCGCGGTTGTTCTCGTCCACGAACACGACGGTGGGTGGCTCCCAATGGTCGAGCGTGGCGAAGGTAAAGATGGTGATGATGTCGCCAACCAGCCCCTGGCGAGCCGAGCCGCCGTTCAGGCTGATGCAGCCGCTGCCGCGTGGGCCAGCGATGGCATAGGTCTCGAAGCGGGCGCCGTTGGTGAAGTTGCTAACCAGCACCTTCTCATAAGGCTCGATGCCCGCTAGCTCCATCAAAGCGCAGTCAATCGTCAGCGACCCGATGTAGTTCAGGTCACTCTCGGTGACGTGGGCGCGGTGGATCTTGGCGGATAGGTAGGTCTTCATTTATCTCCAGAGATAGCACTTTCAGGTAGCCCTCATCGTTGGCCGGGGCGGGGAAGTCGAGGGCGGGTTCACGATAGTAGCCGGTGACGTTGGCGCTGCGGCCTGCAGCCCGCACGCCGTTGAGGGTCATCTCACGGAAGGTGCGGCGGTTGATGCCGCTATGATTGGTGCAGGCCAGCAGCGTGCCACCGGGGGTGATGATGCGGGCGGCAAGTTCAGCCAGCTTGCCGTAATCGTGCGCCGCGCTGAAGCTGCTGCCCTTGGCGGTGCTGAAGCTGGGCGGGTCGAGGATAACCATATCGAAACGCTCGCCGCGCTTGTCGAAGCGGTGGAACCAGTCTAGCACATCACCAAAGATGAAGTCGCGTTCGGCGACCGACAGGCCGTTGGCGGCGTAGTTCTCCTGCCCCCACTCCAGATAGCGGCGGGAGAGATCGAGGTTGACCACATGGGTTGCGCCACCCACACTGGCGGCCACACCGAAACCGCAGGTGTAGGCAAAGCAGTTTAGCACGGTACGGCCCCTTGCCCAGCCCTGCACGCGGGCGCGGGTCTCGCGCATATCGGCGAACAAGCCGACGCTGAGGCCATCGGTGGGGCGGATGATATAGTGTAGTTCCTTCTCTTTCGCGGTTAGCTGGGCGATACGCGGCCCATATGCAGGGGTGGGCGGGGCGGCCAGCGCGGCAGTAGTGTCCGACAGGGTGGCCGCAGTACGCGGGCGGCGCTTAAGATAGACGCTGTAGCCCTCGCCCGCCGCTTCGACCAGCGTCTCGACTAGCATCCGCTCGATCGCGGGCGCGGTATCCTGATAGAGACTGAGGATCAGGGCAGCGGCGTAGCGGTCAACTGTCACCCCCGGCAGCCCATCCCCAGCAGCGTTGACCAGCCGATAGATGTCAGTTGCCTCGTCGCCTGCCAGGATCGCCCGCCGCTCGACGGCAAGGCGAAACAGGGCGGCCAGTGCGGGCCGGTCAGCCTCGGTCAGGCTATCTATCTCCATCCGCGGCGGCGGAGTGAGATGGCCGATGCGGCGCGGCTGCATGAACGGCACCGCCAGCCGTTGCACCAGGTCAAGCTCCGGCAGCCCCTCGCGCACCCGGTTGAATATCTCCGGCGGCTCGGCGCGGAAGCAGTGCTGAGGTTTGAGGTTAGAGGTTTGAGTTGGAGTTTCGAAAGGTCCGTCTTCTGTAGGGGCGTGATGAATCACGCCCTGCCCCTTATCCATGAATGCGCCGTCTTCCGTAGGGGCGTGATTCATCACGCCCTGTTCCTCAGCCAGCAACGGTCGGTCGCCCTCCATCGGGGCTTCATCCCCTCCCCCATCAGGGGAGGCAGGGAGAGGGTCCGTGTCAGCTTCATCCTCCAACGCCGGGATGGTAAGCTCCAGCGCGTGGAGCATCAGGCGAGGAGCCGGTTTGCTGGGTGGGCTGTAGAGCGCGTCGCCGACGATGGGGTGACCGATGTGGGCGAGATGAACACGAATCTGGTGGGTGCGCCCGGTCAGCAGGTTGACTTCGAGCAGGGTGTAGCGGTTGTCCTTGCTGGTGGTGAGAACGCGGATGCTTGTGGTGGCATCCTGAGCCAGCTTGTCGAAGACGGCGGGAACCAACCAGCGGCCACTCTCGGCGGCGGGGGCAATCGGCAGACGGATGGTTAGCTCATCCCTACTCGGTGCGGTCAGGGAATAGACCAGTGGGTTGGCAGGTTCACGCACTGGCATGGGTCGTCCGCGCCCACCCTCGTATGGCAGGGGGTGGCCTGGCCCGCGTCGCGGAGGCGGAGCGGGGCGGCCTCCACGCTGAGGCGCAGCCATCGGCATGGGGTGACGGGGCGGCGCAGGCGGGCGGAACTGGCGGGCGGAACTGGCGGGTCGCACCAGGCCATGCACAATCGCCAGGTAGGTTTTGCCCGCCTCGCGCCCCTCGAAGATGCGGGCCAGCGCGGGATTGGCCTCGCGGCGCAGGCTGAACAGCAGCGCGCCGCTGGTATCCTTGTCCAGCCGCTGGTGGGTGCCGATGTAGTCAACCGTCAACTGAGCCTTGAGGATGCCGACAAGTTCGACCGCGCCCACATCATGCTCGTCGGGCGCATGGGTGCTAAGGCCAACCGGCTTGTTGACCACCACGATGTTCTTATCCTGATAAATAATAGGTACACGCATGAACGTAATTATACGCGATGGGTGGCCCTTTCCGCTAGCCAAAACCCCTCCCTCAAAGGGGGAGGCTGGGTGGGGGAGTTAGGGCGGGGGCGGGAGCGAACTAACACATCTCTAATCCCACCGCGAACTTTTTCAACGTGCCGTATGGTATAATAGGTGAAACAAGATTGTGGCCTCGACGCTCTAAATCGGTAGAAGACAACCACCACATCTTGTCTTCAGGAGGAATTAACCGTCATGCAAATAATCGCGCTGATTATTCAGGTACTAACCCTGCTCGTCTTCGTTCGCGCCATCGCCTCGTGGATCGTGCCTCTCGGCAGCAACGCCGAATGGTATCGCATCCTCTTCGTCAGCACCGAATGGCTGCTCGCCCCCATCCGCAACCTGATGCAGCGGGCAATGGGCAACGTGATGATTGACTTCTCGCCAATCGTCGCCATCCTGCTGCTGCAGTTCATCGGCAGTATGCTGCTTCGGTAGCCGCTAATAGCATTCTTAGTATTACAGCCACAGATAAAGGCGGTGAGCCAGCGGGCGTGGGCAGCGGACAAGCGGGTAAGTGGACACATTACCCACCCTTCAGCACAGCATCCGCTCAACTGAGGCTGTAATATTAGAGGCCGTTTGAAAACTGGACATACCAGTTGGTCGCTTGGTAAACCAGGGTCATGAACAAGCGCAAACCTTATCCCAGTGACCTTAACTATCGCTCAATGGGAGCTAGTCGCCCTGCTCATGCCCCCACCGGCCAAAGAAGGGCGACCACGTAAACACCAGCTCCGCGAGATACTCAACGCCATCGGCTATGTGCTGGATAACGGCATCATGGGACACAGTATGCCTCATGACTTCCCCCCTGCCGATAGAGTCTACTTATTATTTCAAGACCTGGCGCGACAATGGCTTGTTTGAACAAATCCACGACCCCCCACCGCGCAGTGCATGAACAATCAAACCGTGAACCGCTACCCAATGCCGTCATCATTGACAGTTAAAGTGTCAAGACCACCGGAAAAGGGGTGGCAAGGACTACGAATACCTGGCCAGGCAAACCATCAACCCTGCTCGATAAATCCGTCCAAATCCGCTTAATCTGCTGTTCCAAACCCGCTGGCTGGCCGTTCTCTACACCAACGCCGGTCGGTAGGGCGAGTGCCACCCGCCCCTACGTC
>QHBQ01000014.1 GCA_003243865.1 Candidatus Chloroheliales bacterium
ACGAAGGCGATATTGGCGGCGAATTCGTTGTTGTAAGGGTTGTGGGCGAAGAGTGCCTCCGCCGCCGCGTCCCACTCGCTAATCACGTAGCGGCTGGAGTCCTCGCGGGTCACGCCCATCACCCACTCGGCGTAGTAGGTAATGTTCAGGCGGCGGGGCTGGTCGCTGAGGTTGCGCAGTCGTAGCTGCGAACGCTTGAATGGCGCATCGGGCGGCACGCTGATGGTCAGTTCGTGAGCGATGTCATGGCTGGTATGCTGATAGATGCTGTAGCCCTGGCCGTGCCGCACCTGGTAGGCAACCGGCTGGCGCACTGGCAGCGGGGTCGCGCTCCAGATTGCGCCATCGCCATCATCGCGCAGATAGATGGCCTCGGCGGGCGGGTCGCTGACCGGATCGTTGTGCCAGGGGGTGAGGCGGTTCTCGCGGCTGTTCTCCGCCCAGGTTGTACCGACGCCAAGCTCGGTGACCAGGCAGCCGAACTCTGGGTTGGCGATGACGTTGCTCCAGGGCGTGGGCGTGTTCTCGCCGGGGGCAAGCTGGATGACGTACTCGCTGCCGTCGGCGCTGAACCCGCCGCGACCGTTGAAGAATTGTAGATTGCGGATTGTAGATTGTAGATTAGCAGAGTCAGGGTTGGTGGCATTGCCATTGCCATTGGCTTTGCTCTGTTGCGGCAGGAAGGCGTCGGGCAGCGGCGGGCGCGGTCGGCTACGGGCCACCTGTTCGCTCAGGCTGCCCGCGCCGCCCAGCAGCACAACGTGAGCGACGGTGAGGAGCAGCACGCGGTCCTCCATCGCCATGTTGTCGGCGCGGAGCAGGAAGACGCCACCCCGCTGATTATATACCTCGGCTTCAGTGCTATTGAGGATGTGGTTAAGCAATTGGTCGTTGAGCGGCTGCTGATAACCCATATCGTACTCGTTGAGTACCACCAGATCGGTCTGGAGGCCGAGGCTGGTTATGTATTCGTGGGCGTTAAGCAGTTCACCCAGCAAAGCGCTTTCACGTAGGTCGCGGATGCGCAGCAGCACGATCGGGAAGTCGCCGGAGATGCCGTAGGCCCACAGCGATGATTGACCACGCTGGTTGCGGGCGAGTAGTTCGGGGTCGGGGCGGAGCGCGGGGTCGGGATAGATGATGCGCGAGGCAAGCCGCTGATAGAGCATTGCCCGCTCCACGCTGAGGTCATGCTGTTGCCGCCGCAGCGCGTTGTGGGTAGCAGCGAGGCGGCGGGCGCGTTCGCCAGCAGCAGGCGCGGCATAGTGACGGGCGCGCGCAGTCGCCTCGTCGCGGCTGGGGCAGATGGCGGTAGTGTAGGTGAAGGTGGCGTGCTGGCCGGGGGCGAGGCGGACGCGACGGCGTAGGCTGAGGATGGGGTCAAGCACCGCACCGCTAGCGCCGGATAGTGGCGTGGCATCGCTGAGGGCAGCGGGCGCAGCGATAGTGCGCCCCCGCCCGATAAAGCGAGCGCGGTCAGTCTCGTACTCAAGCTCGCCGCGCACATCACCTTCGACTGCGAGGGTGTGTACCAGCCAGATGCGCTGCTCGTCAGCGCTACGCGGGCGACGCGAGGCCAGCAGCGCGGGGGAGTCGGGGACACGCTCGGTCTCGACGAACAGCTTGCTGAAGGCGGGGTGGGCCGCATCGGTGGCGGGTGCCGCCAGTGCTACCTCGGCATAGCTGGTCACCTCCATCTCGCGGGGGCGGCTGCTGTAGTTGGTGAGCGTCACCTGGCGTACCTCGGCATCGTCGGGGCTGACTACCACCAGGGTGCGGGTCTCGATGCCGTCATCGCGCCGCCAGTAGGCAACCTCGTCGAGGGCGAAGGTTGCGCCGTAGCCCTGGGCGGCGACGCCGGTCGGGTTCATTGCGCTCGACCAGAACTTGCCACTACGCAGGTCACGGATGTAGAAGAAACTGCCCCAGTTGTCGCCAGTGGGGTCGAACCGCCAGCGAGTTACCGCGGTATCCTGCCACTGGCTGTAGCCGCCGCCGCTGTTGGTGAGCATCACATGGTAGCGACCATTGGACAGCAGATGCGCCTCCGGTACTGGCGTAGCCGCGCTATCAAAGTGCTGCACACCCTGCGCGGGCGCGGCAGGCTGCGGTGGGCGGCGCAGGCTACGAATCGACTCCACCTCGACGCTGCGCGGTTGGGTGATCGGCGCTTCCAGCGGGATGCGCTCCTGAAGCAGCAGCTCGACCGCCTGCACCTGGGGTTCGTTGTGGAAGCGCACGACCATCGGGTTGCCGTGGACCGCATCATCGAGCGCGAGCAGGCTCATCCCTTGATGGTGGGCCATATAGCTGCGCACTGGCAGGTAGTTCTGGTTGACCGGCAGGCGCGAGGTGCTGTAGTCCACGGCGTCGTAGAAGCCGTAGCGGGCGTCGGCAACGGAGGCGAGGCGGCGCAGGTTGGCGGTGGCGGCGGCGGGATCCACCAGCAGCGCAAGCATCGTCGCGTAAGGGGCAACCACCAGGTCGTTGCTGAGGCCGCGCTTGAGGCCGAGGCCGGGAACGCCGAAGGCGCGATACTGATAGTTCTGATCGTGGTCGCGTACGCCGTAGGCCGACTCGGATATACCCCAGGGTACCCCGCGCTCGCGGCCATACTGCTGCTGGCGGCAGACCGCCGCGCGGTTGGACGCGGCGATCAGGCTATTGGGGTAGCTGCGCATCACCAGATTGGGCATCAGATACTCGAACATCGTGCCAGTCCAGGAGAGTAGCGCGTAGCCATCGCAGGCGGGGGTGCGGGCGCGGCCCAGCTTGAACCAGTGGGAGGTCGGCACCTCGTCACGGGCGATGGCGAAGAAGCTGGTAAAGCGGGCCTCGCTGGCGAGCAGGTCGTAGTACGAGTTGTCGCGGCGCTGCTCGGTGGCATTGTAGCCGATGGCGAACAGACCGCGCTCCTCGTCAAACAGGAAGTCGAAGCGCATCATCTCGACCAGCGTTTCGCAGCGGCGGGCCAGGTCACGCAGATGGGTAGTGAGCTGTTCGCAGGCGGTCCAGGCCGCAGCAACCGCAGCGGTGAACCCCGCGAGCCACTTGAGGGTCGGTGCGGATAGGTCACGGGGCAGGCGGCGACGGGTGATTGCCTGGCGCGACTGGCGCAGGCGGGGCAACGCATCGGCACACCAGGCGATGTTGCCGCCCAGGGTAAGATCAGCTGGCGGCGCTGGCAACTCCTGCCAGAGCGCGGTCAGGGCGGGATAATTGCCATCGGTCAGGGTAGCTGGCACACTCTGCAAATGGGCGAGATAAGGCAGTAGAGTATGTAGCTCACTGGCGGCGGCGTTGGCCGTCTCGCTTAGTTGTGCCGCCCAGTAGCGCACCTCAGCGGCGGGATCGGCGGCGAGCGACTGCGGGGTGGACAGGCTGGCGACTGCCTCGTTGAGTGCGGTGGCGTCAGCGGCGACATCATCTAGCAAAGGCACCCAGGACGGCAAGGCTAGCGGTGGGTGTTGGAGTTTGTAGCTCAGATTTTGGATTGCCGGGGCAACATCGGACCGCAATGGGGGGGCAGGCTTATAAGCAGCAATCGCCTCGGCAAGGAGCGCGAGCGTATCGGCCGCCCCGTCAAGCCAAGCGCGATCGGCAATAGAATGGTCAATTCGCTCCAGGCAGCCCTCCTTCAGCACCAGTAGGTGGCCAGCGAGGTTGCCGCTATCTACCGAGGATATATAGGCTGGCGGTAGCGGCTTAAGGGTCTGGGTGTCGTACCAGTTGTAAAAGTGGCCGCGATAGCGCTCCAAGTCCTCCATACTACTTAGCTGCAGTTCCAGCCGCTCGACCATCGCCGGGCAGGTTAGATAGCCGAAGTCACGCGCGGCGAGGGTGGCGAGCAGGGCCAGGCTCATGTTGGTTGGCGAGGTGCGGTGGGCGACCATTGGCTGGGGGTCTTCCTGATAGTTGTCGGGCGGCAGCCAGCGGTCGTCGGGGCCAATAAAGGTGGCGAAGTAGCGCCAGGTCTTGCGCGCGGCGCGGCGCAGGTAGAGGAGGTCGGCGGGAGCAAGCTCCTGTCGCGGCGGGGGGTTGGGTTGACTAAGGCGGTAAGCGACAAATGGCGAAGCCACCCAAGCGGCCAGGTAGGGGAGGGCGACGTAGGCGCGACTTACCCTTGCCCGCTGCTGACGCAGCATCGCACCGAGCAGCACGGTAGCGAATAGCGGCGCACGCCACATCGCCCGCAGGTAGTCGGATAGGCGGTTGCCGAGCATTCGCTGGCTGGCGGCGGCGGTCTGCCATTCGAGCAGGTTGCGATGAGTAAAGTAGAGCCGCGCCAGGGTGCGGGCGATGGCGTCGAGGTTCTGCGCCGCCTGATCGGGCAGCATCGTGGTGGTCATCGCCAGGTGCGCCAGGTTGAGGCCGGTTTCGTGCAGCACGAAGCTGAGGTGCCGCGGCCAGGAGGTGGCGGGGGGGCGGCGGGGGATGGTGAAGATCAGGTTGGCGACGGTGGGGAAGGCGCGTACAAAGCTGGCAAGCGCAGTCCAGACCACGGCGCGGCCCGGCAGCACGGTCCAACCCGCCACCAGCATCGCCAGCAGGGCGGGCGCTTCCAGACTGCGGCGGAGATTGTCGAAGATCTTCCAGCGGGCGGCCAGCGGAAGTACGTTCGGCACCATATTGCCCTGCGCGTCGGGTACGCGGGGGAAGAGCCAGGGCAGGATCTGCCAGTCGCCGCGCACCCAGCGGTGCGAACGGCGGGTGGCCACCGGGTAGCGGCTAGGTTGGTCGTCATAGAGGGTGATGTCGGTGACCAATGCGGTGCGGGCGTACAGCCCTTCGATCAGGTCGTGACTGAGCAACCGATTTTCGGGGAAGCGGCCCTGCATTGCGCGGCTGAACGCCTGCACATCGTAGATGCCTTTGCCCATAAAGATGCCCTCGCCAAA
>QHBQ01000091.1 GCA_003243865.1 Candidatus Chloroheliales bacterium
TTGAGAGCGATAACTCAGCAAGCAACACAAAACTCAAAACTCAAAACTCAAAACTCAAAACTCCTGCTCGTCGCCACCGCTTACCTCGCGCTGGCAATAGTCTACACCTGGCCGCTGGTGGCGCACTTCGGCAGCGCGGTGCCGGGCATTGTCACCGCTCAGTTGAAGACTAGCACGGTTGACCAGGACCAAGTGCTATGGAGCCTGTGGTGGACGGCTCGCAGCCTGGGCAGCGGCCACAACCCCTATCTTACCACCCTACTGTACTACCCCTATAACGCCGCCACCTTCGGCCATCCGCCCTTGAGCCTGTATNTNTTTGACCTACAGATCCTGCACACTACGCTGGGNTGGCCGCTGGTGCAACTGTTCGGGCTGGTCAGCGCNTACAACTTCATCGTGCTGTTCAGCTTCGTGGNGGCNGCGCTGGGTGCNTATCTGCTGGCCCGCGANCGNNNCATNNGNATCGGCGGNGCNTTCTTCGTCGGGCTGGTGTATGGCCTGGGGCCTTACCACCAGACCCAACTGTTCGCCTCGGTGCCGCGCATCGCGCTGGAGGCATTGCCGTTCTTTGCCCTCTTTTTCCTGCGAGCGATCGAGGGGCGGGGGCGCTGGAGCTGGCTATGGGCGGGACTGGCTCTGGCGGCAACCAACCTGCTGGACTGGTACTACGCGATGCACGCCGCGATCCTGGCCGGGCTGCTGCTGCTCTATGCTGCGTTCGCGGCGCTGATACGCAATCGCGCCGACCTCTGGCCNAGGCTACGCGGGCCGCTGCTGCGGGTGGTCGCCGCCTTCGCCATTTGGCTGGTGTTGATGTTGCCGCTGCTGTTGCCCGCACTAGGTGAGGTGCGCGCGGCCCAGGCCAATGTGCAGCCCGGCGCGAACGGGGCAGCGTTCAACTCAATCTTCCCCACGCAGCAGACGCTGGAGGTGGGCGCGGCAGACCTGCTCGATTTCATCAGGCCCAGCCGCGATGTGCAGGGGGTGTGGGCGCAGAGTCCGTTCGTTGGCTACGTCACCCTGGCGCTGGCTGCGGTGGGGTTGATACTGGGCTGGAAGCGACGCCGCGCCGAAGCGTTGCGCTGGCTGTGGGTGGCGCTGGCGACGATGATACTGGCGCTGGGGCCAACTTTGCAGGTGGCGGGGGAGCATACCGGCCTACCTTTGCCCTACACTCTACTCAGCAAGCTACCATTGTTCAACACCTTCCAGTATCCCTGGCGCGTCTCCAACCTGACTGTGCTGGCCCTCGCTCTGCTGGCGGATATGGGGCTGACTGAGTTGGCGCAGGCGGTTAGCCAGCGGATTACCAGCCAACGAATTGTGAAAACGAATAAACGGATAAACGGATTCGACCAGCGGGTGGGTTCAGTGGATAAACCGATAAGCAGATGGGTTGGTGCGGGGTTGGCCGTGATTGCCGTAGCGGTTGTCTCGCTTGAGTTCCTTGCTCTGCCGCTACCGCTCTATTATCCCAGCGCCCCAGCGTTCTTCACCCAGGTGAGCAGCGAAGCGGGCGACTTTGCCATCCTCGAACTGCCGATTACCAACCACCAGACCTCCGACCACCGCCGCCTGCTGAATCAGACCGTACATGGCAAGCCAATCGTCGGCGGCTACCTGCCCCGCCCCAGCCCCGACCCCTATCGTGCGCCGGATAGTCCATTCACGCCGCTGATCGAGTTGCGGCCCAACCGTGACATCGTGAGCAACGATGCTGCCAGCCTTGCCTCTTTGATGAACTTCTACGACTTCCGCTACCTGGTTGTCTACAGCAACACGATGGACGCAGGCTATCCCAGCTCGTGGCTGGCCGATGCGCTGCACCAGCCAGGCTCCACCCTGGTGTACAGCGACGCCGACACCCTTGCTTATCGCGCCGCGCCGGGCGACGGCCAGCCCCACCTCTATCTCGGCAGCGACTGGTATGCACCCGAACCACAGGGCATCACGATAAAACGCTGGATGTACGGCGCGGACGGTCACTTCAGCATACTTGCCTCCCAGCCAGGCCGCTACCTCATCAGCTTCGATGCGGTCAGCTTTGCCAAACCGCGCCAGGTGCAGCTCGCGCTGGATGGTAAGGCAGTGACGAGCCTCACAGTTGGCACGGCAATGCAGGGGCAGAGCGTAGCACTGGAACTTACTGCCGGGATGCACAGTGTTGCCCTGCACGCCGACAGCGCTGCCAGCCCTAAGGCACTCGGCCAGGGCGATGATGAACGGACGTTGAGCGTGGCACTGCTGAACCTGCAGGTTAGCAAGGGGGGACAGTAATGCAGACGAACGTAAGCCTGCCCGACGAACTGCTACGCGAACTTGTTGCCGAACTCAACGACGAGCAGACCACCGCGTTTGCGCTCGACGGCAGCTATGCGCGGGGCGAGGCGAACGAGTACAGCGATGTGGACATCATTTGCTTCCGCGACGATATACCCGAAGGTGAGGAGTTGCCGCTGGGGTTTCAGTATCATGCCAATCGCCTGATCAGCGTCCACCGCGTCGCCATCGCCACTGCCCATGCCGGAATGTATAAGCCAGAGAATGCGGTCTGGTGGGTGCCGAGCTTGCGTAATTACCGTATCTTGCTGGACAAGCGTGGCGAACTGGCCGCCTTGATGCAGGAAGCGCGCGATTTTCGCTGGGAGCCGTTGCAACCCGCCGCTGACGAGTACGCCAGCACCAAACTGTGGGCACTCAGCGAACAAGCGCACAAGCTGATGGGCGGGCTGGCGCGCCACGATGCGGGAATATTGTACAACTCGACCATCAACCTGCTACGAAGCAATACCTGGAGCGTCGTGGTACAGCGCGGGATAATGCTCAAGTCCCAGAATAGCCGCATCCAGCAGGTGGAAGAGAATGTCGGCCTCAATAGCGCCTGGACGCGCTATCATCGTCTGGCGATGGGCATAGACGAAGCGGCCACCGCCCTGCCCCCATTGGAGGCGCGGGCATGGGCCGCTTTGCAGTTGCACCTGGAGACCATCGCGCTGCTCCGCCCCATCGTTCGCGCCGCGCATCTGCCCGTGATTGAGGCGACTGCGGCGAAGGTTAGAGCGGCAATAAAACATGAGTCATCCCGAAT
>QHBQ01000088.1 GCA_003243865.1 Candidatus Chloroheliales bacterium
GCCAGCGCGCTGGGCAAGCTGAGGCGCAAGCGCAGCAGCAAGGCAACCCCAAATAGCGACTGCGCGGCGGTCAGGACCTCAGCTTGCCCAGCGCGCTGGCCTTGCTCGGCCTCTTCTTTATTCAGTTGGTGGTCGGCTTCGTCTTCCGCAACGACGAGCCTAGCGCGATTGCCACGCTGACGACAATGGCATGGGTCTACATCGCGCTGGCAGTAATCGTGTTGCTCTGGAATCGCCGCTTCATCACCGACTACATCAAGGTCGGTCTCTTGAACCGGCCCGCGCCGGACGATCACGGCGGTGCCGTTCCCGCCACCGTAGCAAGCGAAGAGCTTTAGCCGCCGGGCAAATGATGATGGGGTTGGGGGTGTTGCTGGCTAATTAGGTGACGGGGAGTAGGTGGTTGTGAGGCTTCAGCCAACGGATTGTGAAATGGGATCCTTGATGAAGTAAAGATTCGCCTTTGAACTTCTGTTTATGGAGCTGCCATTGCCCGTTTTGGTAGTGCATAAAGTTCCAGTAGTCAGTCGCTGTCCAACCATCGCTTGGCGAGGTCATGTATACACTAAAGAAAAAGGCATCTTTCTGGTGGAACTGCTCCGACCACTTGCCATCCTTATAATGAAGGATAACTCCGCCTGTATCATTACCATCTCCACCAGAAGCCCAGCCTTCAGTACTTGAGAGCATTTGGATGGTGCGCAGGTCGTATTTACCATCTACAACCACTCGGTTCCACTTGCCAGCCTTGTAATGAACGATCAGTCCAGCCTCGCCTACCGCCCAACCTTCATTAGGCGAGACCATCTGAATGTCCTCGACAAAAGGTCTAAACCCATTGACGCTGCGAGGAAGTTCGCTAGCTGAAGGCGAAACCCAGTCCACCTTCGCCCACCTACCATCTTTGTAGTGAAGGATAGAGCTAAATCCGCCAACTGCCCAACCTTCGTCGGAAGAGATCATTGATATACCCTCCAATGTGACCTTGTCTGCATCGGGCGCATCTACCTGCGACCATTTACCGTTCTGATAATGAAGGATGGCCCCGCTGCCCACTATCCAGCCATTATCAGGAGATAGCATCTGTATTGCATAGAGCGTGAGGCCGTATTTATAGTAGTTGCCAGGGCGTTGGTTCCAGTCAACCTTCTGCCAGCACCCATCATGATAGTGCAAAATCAAACCATCCTGGCCGTTCCTACCCACCGCCCAGCCTTCAGTGGGAGAAACCATCGCAAGATCAGCCATGTCGTGTTCTTCGCGGAAAAGCCCTGCCATCCCTTCCTGAGTAAGGTAGTTATCGGCAGTCCACCACTTACCATCGTGGTAGTGCATAAGCCCTTCACTGCCTGCCGCCCATCCTTCGTTGGCAGAGAGCATTTTGATGCTGACTACGATGCCTCGATTCGGTACGACATCTGTCTCCTGATTGTTACACAATGCTTGAGTAGCGGCGGGCGATGCTTGTGTCCTTGAGGACGTGACTGTAGATGGGGCTGAGGCAGCAGGGGAGGAGTTGATAGGGGTACAGCTTGTCAGAGCCAAGATGATAACTATCATAGCTGCCATTGAGCGCAGCAGATGGCTGTAGTGAAGGCATGAACCTGGTTGGAGGCAGTTGTACATAACTGGTTTCCTCTGATTAGCCGCTAAACAACCCGCTGCGTAATTATACAACGAAACTGCATTGTTGTGGTTTCGCGAACAAACAAAAAAGGACGCACTTTCGTGCGCCCCTCTTGGTACTAACGTTCAACTCAATCCAGATACTCCTTCAACCTCCGCGTCTCCTTGGCGTGGCGGAGCTTGGCTAGCGCTTCAGCCTCGATTTGGCGGACGCGCTCGCGGCTGACGCCTAGCTCCTCACCCAGTTCGGCGAGGGTGCGGTTGTAGCCATCGTCCAGGCCGTAGCGCAGGGCGATAACCTTGCGCTCACGCAGGGTCAGGCCGGAGAGCATATCGGCCACCTCATCGCGCAGCAGGGTGTGGGTGGCGGCCTCAGCGGGCTGAATCGAGTTGGCGTCCTCGATGATGTCGCCGAGGGCGGCGTCCTCCTCCTCGCCGATGGGCATCTCCAGCGAGACGGTCTGCTGGCTGGCGTTGACGATCATGCGCACCTTTTCAGGCGTAACCTGCATCCGCGCGGCGATTTCCTCAGCGGTGGGGTCACGGCCCAGCTCCTGCTGCAGCTTGTGCGAGGCCTGGGTTAGCCGCCCGACCGCCTCGACCATGTGGACGGGCAGGCGGATGGTGCGGCTCTGATCGGCGATGGCGCGGGTAATGGCCTGGCGAATCCACCAGGTGGCGTAGGTGCTGAAGCGATGGCCCTTGCGGTAATCGAAGCGGTCAACCGCACGCAGCAGGCCGAAGTTGCCTTCCTGGATTAGGTCTAGCAGGCTGATGCCGCGCCCGGCATACTTGCGGGCGACGCTGACTACCAGCCGCAGGTTGGCCTCGATCAGGCGGCGGCGGGCAGCCTCACCACGCGCATCGTCCAGCCGCATCTGCTGCCGCTCATCCGGCGATAGCAGTTCGCGCTGCAAGCGGTAGCTGGCGCGGTTGCCACGCTGCATCGCAATCGCCAGGTTCACCTCATCGGCGGCGGTAAGCAGCGACACACGGCCAATCTCGCGTAGATACATCCCAACCGAGTCCTCAGCGCTCTTGTGGTCAACGTCGTTCGGGGTAGTCCGGCTGGCAGCATCGTCCTCACGATAGCTGGGCTGGGCCTCGGCGTGTTCACGCAAATCCATCATCCGCTCCTCCTCCAGGGCGAGGGCTTGCTCGTCCGGCTCTCCGTCACCCATAAGTAGCATAACGAAGTCCGCATCGTAGCCTCGCAGATCATCTTCAGTCAGGTTGATAATTCCGCCCATGCTATCAAGCTCGCTTGCCCAGCCGCGCCGCGAGGCACGCCCGGTTAGCTCATCCAGTTCATCAAGATACTTTAGCATGGTCAACCACCTCCTAGCCCTGCTCTCCCCTTCGCGTGGTGGGGTCGGCAGGTATTGTGCAACAAAGGCATGATGCCCCGCCAGCGTTGCGCCAGCCGGGTTGCCTCTGTTATTATAACGCCGCAGCGAATACATAGGTTTCAACCCCTTCTTTGCTGCTACGTTTGACGGCACAGGCTTTAATTGAACTTTAAGATTCAATCCCTGACTGCCTGGGTTACATATAATACCCGCGAACAGGCGATCAGGTTGCACCAGGAGGTAATACTTTCGGCCTAACTTGGCGTAGAACTTTAGTCGCATAAAACAAAAGAGCAAGGGTTGCACCTTCGCTGGTTCGTCGGCAACATGGGTCACGACCAACTCGGCCAGGAAACGCTTTATCTGAATCTGAATTATAACAATTTTTGTTGCTCCTTTTCAACCAAAAGGGTTAACGTTTTATTAGAAATCCGCGCATCTGTAAAGATATTGACAGTGCTGCTACAATAAGAGCGGGTACAATCGCTCCAGATTTTACGGAGCGGTTCCTGGGCGCCTGCCCAGCGTAATTCGCGCGCTCGCCAGTGAATGGAGGTGGAGGCCAAACAGTGGTGTAAATTGGAAGTGCGCGGTAGCCGCCCTCAAGTGTTCGATCATCCGCATACGTATAGAAAGAAAGGAAAAGATCTCATGCAGCGTATCGTCAAACTGAGCCGCTGGCTGGCGCTAGTCAGCCTGGTGGCATTTGCGGTTAGCTTCAGTGGCCACGCCGCCGCCGATGCTAATAGCCGCTACTTCCCGGAGACGGGTCATACCGTCACCCAGCCGTTCCTCACCTACTGGAACACGCATGGAGCGCTGGCACAGCAGGGCTACCCCATCACCGACGATTATCAGGAAGTCAACGACGCCGACGGCCATACCTATCGCACCCAGTATTTCCAGCGCAGCCGCTTCGAGTACCACCCCGAACAGGCCAACCCCCTGTATCAGGTGCTGCTCGGCCTACTCGGCACCGAGGCGTTCAACGCCAAATACCCCGGCGGCCTGCCACCCGGCACCCCGACACAGGTGGTACCCGGCGGGGGCAGCCACACCTTCCCCGATACCGGCCACACCGTGACTGGCCTATTCCTCAGCTACTGGCAGACGCACGGTGGGCTGGCGCAGCAGGGCTTCCCGATTACTGAAGCTTACATCGAGACTAACGACGCCGACGGCAACCAGTACATCACCCAGTATTTCCAGCGGGCGCGCTTCGAGTATCACCCTGAGCAAAGCGATCCGCAATACAAAGTGCTGCTCGGCCTGGTGGGCAACGAGGTCTATCTGCGCAAGCATAATGGTGGTGGGCCAACCAACACCCCAATGCCAGGCGTACCGCCGACTAACACGCCTGCGCCAGCCGTGCCAACCAGCACCCCCACCAACACGCCGATTCCCTCTGCGCCAGCCACTACCCAGGTGCTTGACCAGCAGAGCATCGCCGCCGCTGCTACCGGCTCTGCCACCGCCAGTTGCACGGCAGGGAGCATCGTGGTGAGCGGCGGCTGGGCCAGCAACACCGACTTGCAGGTGTACAACAGCTCGAAGCAGGGCAACGGCTGGCGGGTCTACGCCAAGAACAACAGCGGCAGCAGCCAGTTGCTCAACAGCTATGCCATCTGCCTGTCCGGCACTAGCGGCAGCGTCACGCAGGAGTTCGCCCAGAAGTCACTGCCCAACGGGGCCAGCGATTCAGTGGCTAAGGCGTGTTCCAGCGGGGTTGTGACTGGCGGCGGCTTCGCCGACAATGTCGGTGTGTTCCTGTACAACACCTCACCGAGCGGCAACGGCTGGGAGGCGGCGGCAACCAACAACACCGGCAGCAGCCAACTGCTCAACGCCTACGCGATGTGCCTGAACGGGACCGGCGCTACCGGACAGGAAGTGTTTCACCAGGTTTCGGTGGCGGCGGGCGCAATCGGTGATGCCACCATCGCCTGCCCCAGTGGCAGCCTCGTCACCGGCGGTGGCTTCGCCGCCAACAGCGGGGAGATCACCTACACCAGCCTGAAGGAAGGCAACGGCTGGCACGTTTACACCAAGAACACCAGCGCGAGCGCGGGCCTGCTCAACGTCTACGCACAGTGTACTACCTTCCCCTAACCGCTGAGTTGGGCAATACGAATGGGGCGGCTCAATCGAGCCGCCCCATTGGTTTAAGGGAGAAGTTTGTTGAAAGACAAAGCCCATTGCCGAGGCAAGGGGCTTCGCTGCTTTAGGCTTGGCTCACTGCTGGTAGACGCTCCAGGTACCGTTCTGATAGTGCAGAATGGTGCCAGCTTCACCTACCGCCCAGCCTTCGGTAGTGGAGACCATCTTTATGGCGATGAGATACTTGTTGGTAGGGCTAGGATACTGTGACCAAGCACCACCGCTATAATGCAAGATTGTGCCACTGTTGCCTACTGCCCAGCCCTCAGAGGGTGAGACCATGTAGACATTGACCAGCCTTGAGCCATTGCTGGGAACACTAATTCGTTCCCATTTGCCGCCGCTGTAGTGAAGAATGGAATCACTGTCCCCAACTGCCCATCCTTCACTTGCTGACAGCATATACACGCTGTTAGCCCCACCTGGAGAGTCCTGCCGTCGCCAAGCGCTGCCATCATAGTGCAGTATGTCCTCTATGTCCACGGCCCAACCTTCTGTAGCTGAGACCATGCTTACGCTTTGTAGCGGATGGTGAGGGGAATCGTAATAACTCCATTTGCTGCCCTCATAGTGGAGGATGATGCTGCCGAGGCCGCCACCAACAGCCCAGCCTTCATCGGCTGATACCATGTCAATACTTGCCAGTCGTGGCAAGTAAATATAGCTGGGTGGTTGGTATATATGCCAGGCACCACCGCTATAATGAAGAATAACTCCGTCCTGAGCCACCCGTGCCTGACCCACAGCCCAGCCGTCATCGGGTGATACCATGCTCACGCCGGTAAGATAGCCTCCCTGTACTGGGCTGCTGAGCTGCTGCCATCTGCCGCCGTTATAGTGCAGGATGACACCCTTGTTACCGACCACCCAGCCCTCAGTGGGCGAGACCATGTCAATGCTGTTCAAGTCTTCAGCTGGCAGCGGAGCATGGTAGCGCAGCGTACCTAGCTGGGTGAGCAGTACCTCGTAGGGCGTGCCTGCATTCTCGGGGTGCAACTCGAACACCGCCCGCTCGAAGTATTGCACGGTGCGGGTTACGCTGTCAGTGCTAGTCTCATGAAATTCGTTGCTGATGGGATAGCCTTGCTGCGCCAGTCCGCTATGACTCTCCCAATAAGCGCGGAACTTGCCGCCGATGGTCTTGCCAGTTTTGGGGAAGGTGAGAGGGTTGTCGGTACTGACCTGCTGCCCAGGTGCGCCGTTAGGGTACTTCTGCTTGTAGCTAAAGCTCCCCAGCAGACTGAGTAGCACATCGTTGGGTGGCTGGTTCTCAGGATGCAACTCGAACACTGCTCGCTCGAAGTATTGTACGGTGTAGACCTTGCCGTCGGTGTCGCTGCGCTCCTGAAGCTCGTTGCTGATTGGGTAGCCCTGCTGGGCAAGGCCACCATGCTGCTGCCAGTATTGCAGGAAGCGGCCTTCGACCGTGTGGCCTGTTTCGGGGAAGTAGTGGCTGTCACTCTGCGCTGAGGCTGGGCTGCCACTAGACGCTGACACCACCGCCATTGCGGCCAGCAACAATGCTGTAAACTTCCTCATAGCTTTGCCCCCCTCATCCGTATTAAAGACTTAAGTTGGCTTAAATCGCCGCGCTGCTCCTTGTGTTTCTGTAACGAGCAGCAAAGGCTGGGGTTGCAGAGATAGAGGAAAAGACTTGTGTGAAAAACAAGGCCCTTGCTTCGGCAAGGGGCTTCGCCGCCATGAGGGATGGCTTACTTGCTCTTGGACTGCTCGAACACTGCTACGAAAATCAGGTGTGCTGGCGTATCCACTACTGCCTGCGCCGCGCCAGCCACTTCTGCTTTTGCCAGGTCGTCGCGGACAGCGGTGGCGGCCAGGTCAACGTAGTAAACCGATGGGTCGGCGGCCAGTGCGGGTAGCTCTTTGGCATCCACCCAGGCGTGGGTGGCGTACACACCCTTCAAGCTCAGTTGCGGCACGTATTTCTTGATACCGCCGTAAATGTTGTCTAGATCAGCTTGCGGCAGCGGGGTAGCAACATCCTGATGCCCAACGATGTGGATGGTGTAGTAGGGCGCGTATTGCGGGTTGGGGTCTTCATCAATCGCCCGCAGATAGGAGACACCGGTCTTCAGTTGGTGCGCCTGCGCAAAGGCACGGAACTGGTCAACCAGCACGTAATCCTTGAAGACTACTGAAATCTCCACCTGCCCAGTGCGCCCTGCCATCTGCGTAAGTAGTTGCTTGTTGGCATCAATGTAGCTCTGGATGCTAGCCATCGAGCTGCCGTCAAAGGTGACTTTGGCGTAGATTTGGTTGGAGGCAAGCGGCTGCTCTTCCTCGGTGCGGATCGAGGCAGGTATGTGCGTCGTGGCCTCGTACCACCACGAACCGAAGTTTCCACTATGCACGCTTGTGCCTGGTGCGCCTCCGGAAACGGTATCGCCATAATGAGTGTATTGGGGAGCATCCAACGTTGGGGTTGGGCAAATATCTGGCCGTTGTGCTGAAGGGTCGGTCGGTTCGGGCAGGGTGGGGTCATTCAGCGCTTTGCCCAGACCTCTGCCGTCAGGTGAAAACATAAAAAAAGTTGGCTGCCCCGCCCAGAGGTCATAGACGTAGAGAATGTAAGTAACGTAAAACTGGGGATTAGGACCGGCCATACTCATACCTAGCTGATTGCTAGCATCAAAATCACCTTTGAGGATAATCAGCATTAGCGGAGGCGTTTCAAGGCTGCTATGAGCTTGGCAGCCAAGCCCCAGACTAGCTATCTTGTCCCAGGTGGTGCGCTGTGCAAGTACCAACTTCGGTGTGCCGCTACGAACAGCTTTCTCGCCGGTTATCATCTGGATCGCAATTTGGCCCACTTGCTCTGGTGAGGCGTTGACCAGCGGGTGGTGCATCGCTGCGCCAGTTACTTCGGTGGGAACGATAGCAGTAGGTTGGATAATCGGCTGCTCGGTTAGGTCAGGGGTTGGTAGTTCTGCTATAGCCTTATTGGTCACCGCCTGTGTTGCTGTGTCAGCAATAGGGTTACGCGTTGTAGCTCCTTGTGATGAATTGTCAAAAGGGCTGCAGGCGGCTAGGCTAATCAGCAGTGTGCCAACGATCATTAGCAGAGCTGCATACTTTGCCATAAGATTAATCTTCATTATCTTTTCGTATTGTTTAGAATCGGTATGGGGCGGCTCGATGAGCCGCCCCATCGTACGTGCTGCTGTTCAGCAACCGTCATGGATAGATGCCGCGCAGCTTGGTCGCCTCGGCGACGCGGCCCACCGCCAGCACGTAGGCGGCGATGCGCATATCGAGGTTCTTCTCTTGGGCGATCTTGTAGACATCGTTGAAGCTCTTGACCATCACCCGCTCCAGGCGCTCGTTGGTCTCGTCCTCGGTCCAGAAGTAGGACTGGATATCCTGCACCCACTCGAAGTAGCTGACGGTGACGCCGCCCGCGTTCGCCAGGATGTCGGGCAGCACTACGATGCCCTTATGGTAGAGGATGAGGTCGGCTTCGGGGGTGGTCGGGCCGTTGGCCGCCTCGCCGACTATCTTCGCCTTGATGCGATTGGCATTGGAAACGGTGATCTGGTTCTCCAGCGCGGCGGGGATGAGGATGTCGCAGTCAAGCTCCAGCAACTGCTCGTTGCTAACCGCATCGGCATCGTGGAAGCCGCTGACTGTGCCATGCTCTTCCTTCCAGCGGATTACGGCGGCGATATCGAGGCCGTTCTTGTTGTAGATGCCGCCCTGCGAGTCGCTGACCGCCACGATGGTCGCATCGTCCTGCTTGAACAGCCGCGCAGCAATCGAGCCAGCGTTGCCGAAGCCCTGCACCGCGACCCGCGCCCCGCTCAGGCTCATGTTCATTACCTTAGTCGCCTCGCGGACGACGAAGAGCAGGCCGCGCGCGGTCGCCTCATTGCGCCCCGCCGAGCCACCGATGCTCAGGGGCTTGCCAGTGACCACGCCGGGGATGCTGTAGCCGTTGTGCTGGCTGAAGGTGTCCATAATCCAGGCCATCGTCTGAGAGTTGGTATTCACATCCGGCGCGGGAATGTCCTGGTAAGGGCCGATTAGGATCGAGATTTCGGTGGCATAGCGGCGGGTGAGCCGCTCAAGCTCGGTCTGGCTGAGTTGCTTGGGGTCAACCACCACTCCACCCTTGCCCCCACCAAAGGGGATGCCGACCACCGCGCACTTCCAGCTCATCCACATCGCCAGCGCCTTCACCTCGTCGAGGGTGACATCCTGGTGATAGCGAATGCCGCCTTTGGCTGGGCCGCGCGCCACGTTGTGCTGCACCCGATAGCCAGTGAACACCTTCATCGTGTTATCGTCCATCCGCACCGGGAAATGCACGATCAGTTCACGCTTGGGTTGGGCGAGTACCTGGCGTAGGCCTTCGTCCAGGTTGAGGACATCGGCGGCCAGCATGAACTGCTCGACCGCGCTTTCGTAGGGGTTGCGCCTACCTTCCATGCCCACATTGGGCTGGCGGTTGTCATTCCGAATAGTCTGAGTAGTCACTGCTCGATTCTCCTCCTTGAGTATCAGCTTGGCTGTCACTCGCTGTAGCCAGATCGCTACGGCAAGACGGCGTATTTACGCCTCGGCTTTGAGGCCAATATAGTATACAACGATTGGCGCAGGGTTGCAAGTGTTGGGCTGCTATAATATAATGTGGATGGGCTTACGACCATGGAAAGGGCGAGAATGTGGATACCACGAACCTGCGGGTTATAGACCTGTTTAGCGGTGCGGGGGGGATGAGCGAAGGGTTTCGGCAAGCGGGATTTCATCCTGTATTTGCCGTCGAATCTGACCCTGATGCAGCCGAGACCTACCGGCGCAACTTTGGTTATCATCTTGTGTGCAGCCCAATAGAGAAGCTGCCGCTATCTATGCTGCCCACTGCCGAGGTGATCATAGGCGGGCCGCCGTGTCAGGGCTTCAGCCAGCTAGGCAAGCATCTGGATGACGACCCGCGCAATCAGCTATGGCATTACTTCCTCCAGGCAGTAGCGGTGGTTCGCCCACTCATCTTTGTGATGGAAAACGTGCCGCAAATCCTGAACTCTGCGGAATATGAAGCAATCAAGCAGGAAGCAGGGCAACTAGGCTATAGTATTGCGGGCGATATACTCAACGCAGCTGATTTTGGCGTGTCACAACGTCGTAAGCGGGCAATCATCATTGGTTCACGCATCGGCGAGCCGATATTTCCGACCCCGACGTATGCGGAACAGCCAACTGGTGGGTTGCTCCCCTGGCGCACAGTAAGGCAGGCGATCGGCGATTTGCCTCTACAGCCAACTAGCGAGAACCTGCACATCGGCCGCAACCCGACTGCCACTTCACGGCTGCGCTACCAGCAGGTGCCGGAGGGAGGCAACCGCTTCGACCTTCAGCGTAAGCGTCCCGACCTGACTCCTGGTTGCTGGATTAGGAAGCAAAGCGGTGGTACCGACCTGTTTGGTCGGCTGTGGTGGGACAAACCGGCATTTACGATTCGCACTGAGTTCTTCAAGCCGGAGAAGGGGCGTTACCTGCACCCCCAGGCTGATCGGCCAATTACCCATCGAGAAGCGGCGCGGCTGCAAACCTTCCCTGACGATTTTATTTTCAGTGGTAGCAAGATTGAGATTGCGAAGCAAATCGGCAATGCGGTGCCGTGTCTATTCGCCCGTGCGATAGCTGCCTCAGTGCGCAGCGCGATCGAGGCATACCAGACGGTGCAGGTAATCAGCGAACAGCGCTTCCTACCCGTAGCTATCCCCCGTTAAACTTGCGCTTAAGAAACTTATACACCTCACGCTGCACATCTTTAGGCTGGCGTCTAACTAGCTCCAGCACATTCATCGCTGCCTCAGTGGGTGGGGTATAGAGGTTGGAGCGACCCTCGTTGCAGGCGCTGCACAAGGTTCGCAGGTTGTCGTCTTCGTTAGTGCCGCCACCTGATATGGGCTGAATGTGGTCAACGTGGAGGCGCAGCCGCCTTTCGGGGTTGGTGGGGTCAGGATCGCCTTGCGTTGCGCCACAGATCTGGCAGGTGAAACCGTCGCGGCTGAGGATGCGGGCGCGTTGCGATGAGCCAATTGCCCGCTCCGTAGCGGTAACCGGCTCGGCGCTCTCCAGGATGTACTCACCGGGCCGCAGCGAAGCCTTGTCGTTGTGGCTAAGGATGCGATAGCCCAACTCATCGCGCAGCTCACGCAACCGCCGCGCCCACTCGCTGACCCCGGCAATCTCACGTAGCTGTTCGCTGGTGACTACTTGCCCCACGTGGCCGAGCAAATAGTCGAGTATCCGCTGCCTAGCACCTCCTCGTTTAGCCACTACTTTACTTCTCCGTCAAGCAATTTGTGCAGCAATTGCTCAATCACCTTCGCGTCGCCCTTGCCCTTCGTCGCTCCCATAACTCTGCCGATAAAAGCGATCATAACCGTTGGCTTGGTGCGATATTGCTCGACCAGGCTGGGATTGGCGGCGATGACCTGGCGCACCACCGCTTCAAGTTCGCCAGCATCGCTGACCTTCGCCAGCCCGCGCTCGGCCACGATGTCTGCGGGCTTTAGCTTAGGGTCGGGATTGGCGTACAGCTCGGCGAGTAGCTGCTTGCCGACGCTCTGGCTAATCGTGTCCCCCTGAGTCAGGCTGATGAGGCTGGCAAGTTGCGCCGGGGTGACACGCGCATCCTCTAGCTCGTGGCCGCTCTCGCGCAGCAGGCGGAAGAGTTCGCCCCTGACCCAGTTCGCTACCCACTTGGCCGCCTCACGTAGCTTCGCGGGATCGTCCAGGCGGAAGGCGGCAACAGCCGTCTCGTAATAGTCGGCCCCGCCGCGACTGGCGGTGAGCAGATGGGCGCTCTCCTCGTCCAGCCCATACTCGCTGAGGAAGCGTGCCCGCTTGGCATCGGGCAACTCCGGCAGGGTGGCGCGCAGCCGCTCGATCTCGTCCGCGCTGGTAACCAGCGGCGGCAGGTCAGGTTCGGGGAAGTAGCGGTAGTCGTGGGCGAACTCCTTGCTGCGTTGCGAGCGGGTGACGCCGCGGGTCTCGACCCAGCCGCGTGTCTCCTGCTCGACCCGCTGGCCGCTGCGCAGCAACTCGCTTTGCCGCTTGATTTCGTACTCGAGGGCATGGAACACTGCGCTGAAGCTGTTCATGTTCTTGACTTCGGCACGGTTGCCGTAAGCCTGCTGTCCGCGCGGGCGCAGGCTGATGTTCGCGTCGCAGCGGAAGCTGCCCTCCTCCATGTTGCCGCTGCTGACCTCCAGGTAACGCAGCATCTGGCGCAGCTTGACCAGGTAGCGGCGAGCCTCTTCGGGGCTGGAGAGGTCGGGTTCGCCGACGATCTCCATCAGCGGCACGCCACTGCGGTTGACATCGAGCAGCGCGTATTGTTCGCCGCCATGCTCTCTGCCGACGTGCAGCAGCTTGGCGGTGTCCTCCTCCATGTGGACGCGGGTGATGCCCACCTTTTTCGTGCCACCGTCAGGCAAGTCAATCTCCAGCCAGCCGCCCACGCAGATGGGCAGGTCGTATTGCGATATTTGGTAGCCCTTCATCAGGTCGGGATAGGGATAGTTCTTGCGGTCGAACTTGCTGAACGGCGCGATTTCGCAGTTGAGCGCCAGCCCGGTGAGGATGACCTTTTCGACCGCCTGCTGGTTGATCGTTGGCAGTGTGCCGGGCATCCCCAGGCAGATGGGGCAGGCCTGGGTGTTGGGCGGCGCACCGGCATAATCGGCGCGGCACGCGCAGAACATCTTGCTCGCGGTCAGCACCTGGGCGTGAACTTCCAGCCCAATCGTCACCTCAAGTTCGTCGGCGGGGGCTGCTTCCTGCTCTAGCACACTGGTCATGATTTTGTACCTCGGTTTGGTTGGGGTTAGCCAACGGATTGCGAAAACGGATAAACAGATTAAAACGGATGGTGGTTGTCTCAGCCATTATAGCAAAAAGCGGTGGGGCGTGCCACTGACTGAGGTTGTAAATCAGGGCGGTGTCACACTCGGCACCAGGGCGTGATAAATCATGCCCCTACATATGTTTCGTGTTCGTAGGGGCGCAAATTCATTGCGCCCTGGTTGGGCGTGATAATCATGCCCCTACATATGTTTCGTGTTCCTAGGGGCGCAATGAATTGCGCCCTGGTTGGGCGCGATAAATCTGCGCCTCTACGCCACCGGCCACCGCTTTTTGAGCGTAGCCCAGCAACTTTTGGTGGGCTGCACAACCTTTGCGCCGCCAATTTGTTCCAGAGGGTGAAGTTCAATCTTGAACTTGCCCGCGTATGGTATAATACCTGGCAACCAGGAAGCAACCAGAGGAGTAGCATTTAGACTATGGCGGAAAATGGCAGCAGCAACTCGAATGACCGAACCAAGCGGCGCAAACTGAACAGCAGCGAGATAGGGGCAGAGGATGCGCCGACCACGCGAATACCGGCACCAGGCGGGCCGGTGCGCCCCGCCACACCCGGTCGCGGGCAGCGCGTGCAGCAAACGCAAGCCCGCCGCGATGCGACCGGCACTGCCGGTCTGCGCCCCACTCAGGTGGCGGCACCGCCACCCGGCCAGCCCCGCAAGGGCCAGTCACCCCGCGCCGCCAATGGCAGCAACCGTGCCAACGCCGCGCCGCTTGTCCCACCCTTGATTAAGCAGGAGGCTAGTAGCCCGCGCCTGCTTGCCCCCCGCCGCACCGCAATGTCTACCCGCCGCAAGGTTTTGCTCACTCTGCTGGGTATTGTCGTGCTCATCGTTGGCATCGCTGGCTGGTGGGTGTGGGGGCGTTATGAGAAGGTGAGGCAAGTGGCCGACGTCGTGTCGGTCACTCCTGCCCCAGAACTCCAGACCGGCCCCAACGGTGTACTCATCCTTAACACTCCTGTTCCGGGCGCTACCCCCGCGCCCGTGGTGCGCCCCCAGCCACAGACTGAGCCGGTGACTATCCTGCTGCTTGGCCTCGACCACCGCCCCACTGATACGACCTCGCCGCGCAGCGATACGATGATCCTGGTGCGGATTGACCCGACCACCAAGAAGGTAGCGATGCTCAGTATCCCACGCGACCTGTGGGTAACGATACCCGGCCTCACCGAGGCGACCAAGGACCGTATCAACTCGGCTTATGGCTACGGTGTGGACAACCATCTTCCCGGCGGTGGGCCAGCGATGGCGAAAGCAGTGATTAAGTACAACCTCGGCATCAAGGTTGATTACTTTGCCGAGGTGCAATTCACCGGCTTCCAGAAGATCGTTGATACGCTAGGCGGTATCAACGTTGATGTGCCTAAGCCGTTGGAGGACAATCAATTCCCCACCGTAGATAACGGCCTTACCCGCCTGCTCGTCTTTGGCGGCATTCAGCACATGGATGGCACAACCGCGCTGGAGTATGCCCGCTCCCGCCACCAGGACAGCGACCTGGGCCGCAACCGTCGCCAGCAGCAGGTGTTGCTGGCAATCAAGGAGAAGGGTCTTGACATTGCCACTCTGGGGAAAATTGACGAACTGCTCAACGACCTCAAGGACAGCATCCGTACCGACCTTAACTCCGACCAGATAATCTCGCTGGTTACGATGGCTCCTTCGATCCCCAGCGGCAACATCACCCAAACGTCAATCGGCCTCGACATGGTGACCGAGACCATCCTACCCGACAGCGGCGCGGATGTGCTAATACCGAACTGGGACAAGATCCGCCCGATGGTCGCCCAGCTATTCGGCGGCAACACCGTCGCGCTCGAAGCAGCGCGCATCCAGGTGTTGAACGGCACCAGCACTGTGGGCCTGGCGACCCGCACTGCCCAGACGCTGCGCGACAAGGGCTTCAACGTGGTTGGCACTGATAACACCACTGCCCACTCCAAAACGATAGTCGTGGACTACACCAACAAATCGCTCACTGCTGACGAACTCGCCAAAGCGCTCGGCCTCGACTCTAGCGCCGTGCGAAGCGACACCGGCGGCCCACCCGGTGTGGATATAGTCGTGGTTATGGGCGACGACAAAGCCGGCGCGGCGCAATGAGCGAAGATTAAGGATTAAAGAGGTTGATGGAGTTGATGTGGCGCAAACCCGCTACGCAAAAAGCCCCCAGCGGGGGTTTGGGGAGAAATGCTGCCTTAGCGCTAACCTGAGCAAACACGATGTCAGTCGCTGCCTAGTCTCGCTAAGACGCAAAGGCAACAGACCCCATTCAACCATTGACGCGGTTCAAGATTTCTCCCCCAACCCCCGCTGGGGGCTTTTTGCATCCCTAAGATTTGACGGAACAGCATCCCTACGCTGGCGCCGGTGTGGATGCG
>QHBQ01000456.1 GCA_003243865.1 Candidatus Chloroheliales bacterium
TGTTGTTGATCACCGCGCAGGTGATCGTCAGCGGCTCCTTGTAGAAGATGCGATGTTCGCTCAGTTCGCGGCTGTAGCTCACTTCGGCGAGGGAACAACAAGCCGCTGCCGGTTCCCCGCCTGCAAGTCGAGGATAACGTACCCAGCGAGTTGCGGCTGGACAATGTGGAGATCGAGGTGATTAGGGGCTTCGACGCCACCCTGCCGCTGCTCTACTCGCTGGGTTGGTACGAGCGGGTCAGTCGCAAGTTCGAGGCGCGGGGCTTGCCGCGCGGGGTGTACACCTTTGGGCCGGTGGCGCTAACCAGTGGCGACATCTTCAGCTTCTTCGTGCGTAGCGTGCTGCGCCCGCAGCTCGATGAGTTGCTGGTCTATCCCCGCATCGTGCCAATCGAGGCGCTGAAGCTGCCCGCCGATATGTTGCTCGGCGACTTCAAGGCGGCGGTGCGTCCGCTAGTGACCGACCCGCTGCGCCCGCTCGGCACCCGCGCCTACCAGTACGGCGAAAGCGCCCGCTTCATCAACTGGAAGGCGACCGCGCGGCGGCGCGAACTGCAGACCCGCCTGTTCGAGCCGGTCGCCAACCTACAGCTATATATCGTGCTGAACCAGGAAACCTACGGCCATGTGTGGGAGGGGATTGACACCTCGGCGCTGGAACTGGCGATCAGCGTGGCCGCCAGCATCGCGCAGCACGCCATCGAGCTAGGCTACCAGACCGGCCTGGAGGTCAACGCCGCCACCCGCGGTATGCGCGAGGCGGTGCGCGAGGGCAGCGGTTATCTGTTCGAGCATATGCGCCTGCCCGCGAGCCGCAATCCGGAGCAGCTTACCCGTATCCTAGAAGCGCTGGCCCGCATTGACGGCTGGGGCGGGATGCACCAGCGCGACCTCTTGCAACGGGTGCGCTACAACCTACCGATGGGCGCGACCATGCTGCTGGTTACGGCGGTGATTGACGACGACGCGCTCGACGAGGTGGCGGCGATGATGCGGCGCGGCCATCCGGTAGCAATCGTGCGGGTCGGCAATGTGGGCGTGCCGGTCAGCGAAATCGGCGGGATGCGGGTACACGACATTAGCGGGGAGGATTACCGTGAACTGGAATCCCTGGCCTTCGATTAGAACCGCCGGCCAACTGCTGCTCCTTGCGCTGATGGAGAGCGCCTGGCTGGTGGGGCTGGGTGCGCTGTTTAGCAGCGCGTTCATCCCGCAGGCGCACAGCCTGTCGCTCAGTTCACCAGCGGTGGTGGGGCTATGGGTCGGCGGTGCGCTGCCAATCGCGCTACTGGGCCGCAGCAGGCCGTACCTGGGGCGGCTGCTCGCCATCGGTGCCTTGCTGGCGGTGCTTTACGGCGAACTGGTGTTCAGCTATGGGCAGGCGAACCCGCTGCTGTTCGTCCAGACAATGCCCACTAACGTGATTATCATCATTACGATGGTTGCGGTGTTGAGTTGGGGGCGCGGGCTGGTGGCGGGCCAGCAGTCAGCGACTGGCCTAAGCGAACTGATGGGCGTGCCGCTCTTCGCCCGCTTCCGCCTGGGGCTGCTGCTGCTGGGGCTGATCGTGGTGGGGTCGCTGGGGTTGGACATCAACACGCGGGATAGCTTGATCAGCCGCGAGGTCGGCGGGCTGATCCTCAGCTTCCTTATCTTCGCCCTGATCAACCTGGCCTGGGGCAACCTGGAGGAGACCACCATCGAGACCGCCAACCGCGCCCAGCAGTCGAGCCGCCCGCGCGGGTTGACCTGGCTGCTGGGGCTGGGGATAATCGTGGTTGCGGTGCTGATCATGGGCGGGCTGTTGAGCGGAGTGGGCAACTCGCCACTGGGCAGCCTGCTAGCGGTCATCTCAACCGCTGCCCTGCTGGTTCTTGGCGGCATCACCTTCGTGCTGGGCATCGTCGCCGACATCTTCGTGCCAGTTATCCAGTTCCTACTCGGCTCATTGCGAAATTTCGGCAATCCGTTCAAATCCCCTAACCCACAGCAGCACAATGGCATCGGCCCGCTGGACGAGCTGTTCAAGGGCGTGAGCAATATGGCTAACGAGGCGGAGACGGCGCGGCTGGTCGGCTTCTGGATCGCGGCCATCATCCTGATCATCGTCGCGGTCTGGCTGTTCGCCTTCTTTGGAGTAAAGCGGCTGCTGGCCGAGCCGAAATCAAGCCGCGCCACCGACACCACGCGGGTCAGCTTCGGCTCTTGGGCGCTGTTCTGGCAGCAGCTTAAGGCCTGGCTAGGGGCGCTGTGGCTGGCACTGCTCAAGCGGCTGGGGTTGTGGCACGCGCCAGTGATGGTTGGGGTCGGCGAGGTGGAACAGTGGAGCGGCGCCGAGGGGCAGCGGTTGGTGAGCATCCGCCAGGTCTATCGCCGCTTCCAGCAGGTGGCCGCCCGTGCCGGGCAACCCCGCCGCGCTCCGGCCACGCCGCGCGAGTATCTGGCTCAGTTGCAGGTAGCCTATGGCGACCTACCCAGTGGCGCAGCGACCCTGACCCAGACCTACAGCGCGGCTCGCTACGGCAACGTTGCGCCCACTGCGCAGCAAGTTGCAGTCGCAAACGACGCCCTGGCCGAGGTGGAGCAGTTCTTTGCTGCGCAGCGGGCGGAGGCCAGCTAGCGGATTCGTAAAAGCGGATAAGCGGATGAGGGTAGCGACAATCTAAGCCCCCAGCTGGGGTTGGGGGAGAATCTTGAACCGCCAGTAGTGTCTGGCGCGGGATGACCAGCCAGCGGATTTGGTAAGCAGATGAAGCGGATTTGGGTAGGCGATAAGGCGGCCAACGTAGGGGCGGGCTGCACTCGCCGCTTGAAGTATAAAAATGCCCATTGCAAGCACCAATGCTGACGTAGGGGCGAATCGCATACGTCCTGGTAAACCGTGACCTTGCCAATCGTAAGCTGTTCAGCCGCCCGCCAGCTACCCCAAATCCGCTTCATTCGCTGTTACAAATCCGCTGGCTATGCCGTATATAGTCATTTGGGTAATTTGAATCGCAGAAAACGCAGAACAATGCGGAAGATGCGGAAGAGCCGATTACGAGGGGCATTGCGGTGGTAATAAGCGTGATCGCACTTCAGCACGGGGCTGCGCCCCCAACCCCCGGAACTATTCCCCGGCCACCACAGCGGTTCAAAATATAAAA
>QHBQ01000258.1 GCA_003243865.1 Candidatus Chloroheliales bacterium
GGACGAACACCAGCACATGAGTCATCCCGAATTTTAAGGGTGCAAAAAGAGACCTTCTGCGGTAAGATGGGTTTGTCACCAACCATCATGGTGTTCGTCCTCCGCTGTCGGTGCGGAAACGCTCGATATGCCTAACCGTTGCTGACCCAGAACCACCTGCCGTTGGCGCTGGCATCCTCGGCACGGCGGGTCTGCGCTTCGAGGTGGTCCAACTGGAACTGGTCGAGGGCGGCACCGTACTTCTGAACGAAGGCCCGCAGATCATCGGCGCTAATCTGACCGTTGGGCTTGCGCAACTCGATGTGGCCGTCCTTCTCTCCGCCGCAGAGCCGCACCAGCACCAGCACGTAGCTGTAGGTGGTGTCGGGATACCCCTGGCCCTCTTCGCGGCGGCGGGGGTCCTTCGAGCAGTGCGTCAGCCGCACCTTGCTCTTGTTCTGGCCGCTACCGCGCTCCAGCCAGTAGTACATATCGCCTTTGACCCCGCCGTACTTGCTGACTGGGTAGTCGTGGGCCACCACCGCGGTCGCGCGACTGACCGCTCCCGCAATAACCTCTTCGTACACGCTGTCGCTGATCTGGACAGTAGCGACCACGCGATGGCCGGTCTGCTCTTGCGGCGCGGCAAACATATTCTGCATCATGACTTTTCTCCTTTCGTGGGTAACAAAATGGCCCCGCCTGCGCAGGGCACAAGGTGGGGACCGCTCAGGTTTGAATATTTTGATTGGCAGCATAGCGACATCGCCTGCTGCTTGTGCATCGCTGCCCTCTAACTTGAACAGGTTCATCGGCATAATCACGTGCAGGTAGTCGTCGCCGTCCACCGGGCGCAGCACGCCGGGGCTGCTGTGGGTTCTGGTCTCCAGCGCCACCAGCGGCGTGCCAATTGCGTTCAGCGCTTCAAGCACGTATTTTGCGTTGAAGGCGATCTGGCCGCCCTCACCTTCGATGACCGTGTCAAGCTGGCTCTAGTTGTCGCCACTATCGGCGGCGTTAGCTGAAATCGTCAGGGTGGCAGGGGTGAGGCTGGAGGCTGCGCTCGGCTCCATCTTCAGCTTGACGATGTTCATCGAACCGCGGGCGAAGTAGGAGGCGATCTTCATCGCCTTGCGCAAACTCGCGGTATCCACCACCATGCGGCTCTGGTAACTGTCGGGGATGATCTGGGCGTAGTTGGGGAAGGGCCCGTCAATAAGCCTGGCGGCCATCTCCACATCCTCGGCCTGGAACAGCGCCTGGTTGCGGTTGGGGGTGGAGGCGATGGTTACCGCATCCGTGCCTGAGCCGTTGATGCGGCTGAGTTCGGTCAGGGCGCGGTTGGGTACTATCATCGGGGCTTGCTCGGCGAGGTTGCTGGTCAGCTCCAGCTTGCGCTCGGCCAGGCGGAAGCCGTCGGTGCCAGCCATGATAATGCCCTCCGGCTCGAACCTCATCAGCACGCCGGTGAGTACCGGGCGGCTGTCGTCGCTGGCGGCAGCGAAGGCAACCTGGGCGATTGCCGACTGCAGTGTCTCCGCCTCGACCCGCGCTGCCACAAGCTGGACTGGACCAACTGTGTGCCTCATGATTGCCCGACTGCAGTGTCTCCGCCTCGACCCGCGCTGCCACCGTCTGGCCCGCGAAGCTGGGTATGACCGGGAACTCTGAGGCGTCAATGCCCTTGATGTGGGCCTCGTGCCGCCCGCACTTGAGATGCAGGGTATGGCGCTCGTTATCCTGGGCGATGCTGATCTTGTCGGGCGGCAGGTCGGCGATGAAATCGGTCAGCAGCCTGGCAGGAACGGTAATCGCCCCCTCCTCCTCGACCAGGCAATCGAGCCAGTGGGTAATGCCGACCTCAAGATTGGTGGCCTGTAGTTTCAGCCGCCCCTTGTCGGTCTGCAGCAAGATGTTGTTGAGAACCGGCATCGTAATCTTGCTCGCCACCGCTCGGCCAACAATGCTGAGGCCGCGATGCAGGTTCTCCTGTAGGATCTGTATCTGCATGGGTGTTACTCCTCTCTGGATAAATCTGGTTGATGACGTCCTTGGTGACTGTTGGGTTTGTCAAGGTGCATCACTTTCTATCCTATGACACCGATTAGCCCCCGCCGCAGGGCATGATCGAGCAGCGCCGCCCTGCCGTACTCCTCGTCCTCAGGGCTCGCGATGAATGCATATTCCCGCTCAGCTTGACGCGCCGCCTCGCAGCCGGGGCAGGTGCAACCGAGTGCAGCGCACAGCCTCCCGATCTCCTCTTCAGTCGGCGGTGCTGGCCCTTCCAGTGGCGGGGCGTTCTTCCAGTCGGGGTCGTGCATCCACTCGCGCAGCCGCTGCCAGTAGGTGTGCTGCTTGTTCATCATTACCTGCTCGCGGGCTTGCTTGAGGGTGAACTTATCGTGCTTGCGTTTTGTTGCCATAGCTACTCCTTTCGGTAGATATATATTGGGGCGGCCTTCATGTGCGGGCCGCCCTTTAGCCGAACTTTCTCGCTCTGATTCTCACCCATTTGGGTTTGTTGTTTCCTGCTTCGCGCCACCCGCTTAAGCTTGCCCTTACCCAACCATTGGCGCGAGGCTGAGGACAAGGAAATATTGGGCAAGCTAGCCTTAATCATCGAGTCTTAGCTCCGCGTCTATCTGACTGGAGAGTACCTCCCAAACAAGGACGGGCCACTCCTCGATATAGTAGCCTTGAAGCAGCATCTGGTACATCGTCTTTAGTTCGGGGAGGTTCAGTTCCCTCAGCGCTGCGCCAGCCTCGTAGTCGGGCTCGTGCAGGAGGTCGAGGTGCCGGGCTGCCCATGCGACAGGGTCGAAGGGTGCATCGCTAGCGCCCTGCTCATTGGTCTTTTCTTCTGCCACTTGCTTTCTCCTTTCCTATGGGCTTCCTGGTGAAACACAAAGCCCCTCCCAAAGGGGTAGGGTGTGAGGCACGACTTGGTACCGGCGCGGCGCGGCAAGGGCAAGGCGGGAGCCTTGCCGCTGCGCCTGGTGGTGACGGAATGGCGGTGTGGCAGAGATGGGATGAGAGCGGGTGGGAAATCGCGGGCGCGGTGAGATAATGGACGCAGAGCCAATTAGTCCGCCAAACTGCGTGGCAGCGACGGTAGCTTGCAACAAGACTTTAGGTGAGACTAAGATGATGAGATGCGAAACCGATGGTGCGATTGCCAGATAGCGAGGATAGGTTAGGCAATTGGCGACAAGGCAGAGGTCAGGCTCGTACGGAGGCTTAGCTGCAGCCAATCGGGAGCTGGGTATGAGAGGATGCTGGTAGCGTGCGCGATGATTGAGAGAGGAGTGAGGTCAGGCGAGAGTAGTGGAGGAGGGGGTGAGAGTGATTACCACCTGCTGCCCTTTCAGGCCTTCAACGATTTTGAGCGGCCGAGAGTAGTGGAGGAGGGGGTGAGAGTGATTACCACGCCATATGCTTACGGAAAAACGCTGCGCCTTCCTAGCAAAGTGGTGGAAAACCCTCTTGACAGAATGACCGAGTGGTGATAAGATAATAACACTTCAGGCAGCAATGCTTGAAGCGCGACAAGACCCCGGATGCTCCGCAAGGACTGTTCGGGGCTTTCGCTTTTTGCCACATAACTCCCCACTCCGAAGCCACTATGGACAACATAATCAGGAAGTGAGGCGGGAGGGCGGATGAAGCACAGTACCCTGCGACGCTGCGAAGGTCTACCTCGAAGCTCTGGCAATACGGCGCTCAGGCGGGTGTACGAGAGGCGAAAAGACATGACTAGAGAGGTATATGGGTAGGATCTTCTGGATGCATACGGTCGCCAGCTCTTATCGCTCAGACGCGATGCCTTATGCTTCAACGGAGTCAGTGGTTGCTTGCATCCAGTACACCGTTGGGTTTCAATCGCTCAAACGCGATATGAGGTTCTGCAACGCCGGATGGAAAAGTGGAAAACGATAAAGCCTTTTCCGTTTCAATCGCTCAAACGCGATGTCTCATGCTTCAACTTTGTTGATGTACTCCTCGGCCCAGTTCAGCCACTTGTTTCAATCGCTCAAACGCGATGTCTCATGCTTCAACACCCGCAAGGGTTGGCATGAAATAACTGCCCACGTTGTTTCAATCGCTCAAACGCGATGTCTCATGCTTCAACTGCGCGGGTTCAAGGCGCAGCCTCTTTCGCCAACCTGTTTCAATCGCTCAAACGCGATGTCTCATGCTTCAACCTGGCTCTGGTACAGGCTTATATCGCGCTCCAGGATGTTTCAATCGCTCAAACGCGATGTCTCATGCTTCAACGTCGCGGCGGCCAGCGCTGAATATAAAGCTCAAGAGGAGTTTCAATCGCTCAAACGCGATGTCTCATGCTTCAACATGGTCACGGCCATTGAGCTATTGGTGTTGTACACCGGGTTTCAATCGCTCAAACGCGATGTCTCATGCTTCAACCTAACCAACGCCGACGACCAAGCTACTAACAAGGAGAGTTTCAATCGCTCAAACGCGATGTCTCATGCTTCAACTTGGAGAGTGGGGTTAAGTACACCCCGATCGGAAGGTTTCAATCGCTCAAACGCGATGTCTCATGCTTCAACTTGGCAACCTGGAGGAAGCCGAGGTCGGCGGGGGTGGTTTCAATCGCTCAAACGCGATGTCTCATGCTTCAACCGGGCGACGGCTCTATGCATATCTCTCCGTAGCCAGGTTTCAATCGCTCAAACGCGATGTCTCATGCTTCAACTGCGTCTGGGCGAACTGGGCATCGTCACGCGGCAAGGTTTCAATCGCTCAAACGCGATGTCTCATGCTTCAACGGCGACCTCTGGCACGGGCCTGGTTACAGCGGCCTCGTTTCAATCGCTCAAACGCGATGTCTCATGCTTCAACCACGGCCAACTGCTGTGGGCGGCCTACCGCGTGATGTTTCAATCGCTCAAACGCGATGTCTCATGCTTCAACTTCGTGCATCTCAAAGGAGAGAAGATGATCCAGATGTTTCAATCGCTCAAACGCGATGTCTCATGCTTCAACTTGGTGGCCGCGGTCAACGGTACGACCGTCAACGTGTTTCAATCGCTCAAACGCGATGTCTCATGCTTCAACTTCAAGCCGGAGTACGTCAAGCAGTTTGACGGCTTGTTTCAATCGCTCAAACGCGATGTCTCATGCTTCAACCCCGGCCTTACCAACATCCTCGAAGAATACAAGCTGCTGTTTCAATCGCTCAAACGCGATGTCTCATGCTTCAACCGGACACGCCGACCGGATTGTGAGGGCATGATGGCTAACGGTTTCAATCGCTCAAACGCGATGTCTCATGCTTCAACTCATCAGTCGGCGGCTTCTCCGTGTTCGTGACCGTGTTTCAATCGCTCAAACGCGATGTCTCATGCTTCAACCTGGCTGCCAGCCGAACCCCTACATTTACGTTGGCTCGTGTTTCAATCGCTCAAACGCGATGTCTCATGCTTCAACTTCATCTACTATCTTTCCTTTCTCTTTTGCCCTTGTTTCAATCGCTCAAACGCGATGTCTCATGCTTCAACCGCGTGCCGGTCTTAACTCAGCGCCTGTGCGTAGCAGGCGCTTTTTGCGAGAGGCGTGTATCTTGGAGCAGGTAGCGAGCCGTTTAGCTGCTTTGCCAACATACAAATATCCATTTCGAGTTCAACTTTGCGTGCGAGGGGCAATACGTAGCCCCACCACAGCTCCGCCTCTCGCATGAACATGGCACTGTTTATTCCTCAATGTGCAGCAAAGTTGTGGGGCTGACCAACGTTTGGCTGTTGTCAGGTGGAGGTAGTTCACCCAGGATTATCAGTTCATGTCGCGCCCTTGAGGTGGCTACGTACATCAGGTAGTCACGCTCCGCGCCCTGGCTATGGGCTTTATCCAATTCCACCAGGATGACTATGGCGCTCTCCAATCCCTTGAAACGGTGAATGGTGCTAACTCGCAGTTGATTAGCTGCCGCCCTGGGCTTCCAGGTAAGTGTCAGGTTACCCAGGCGTGTACCTTCATTGTACATACTGCGCTCGGCGCTGGCAGCGGTTAGCACCACGATGTCGCTAGCTGCGATGCCCTGGGTGCCAACTAGCTCATTCACCATGTGGCGCAGAGCTTCCAGTTCACCCCCGCTGGCAAACTGATGCACACTCGGTTCCCGACCCTCTGGGCCCAACGCATCAAGCCGACTCTGGCCCCGATAGTATCTAGTAACCAACTGGTGTATTCGCTTGGTGTTGCGGCAGTTGGTGCTGAGGGTGAAAGGCTGGCCTTGTCGGCGCGCCAGCGAGGTGTGTTCAGAGCCGTAGATACGCTGATTATCATCGTAGAACACATAGAATACGCCCTGTGGATCAGCAAGAAGACTATGCAGCGTGTCGAACCAGAGGTCGAGGAAGTCCTGACCTTCATCTACAATGATTGCGTCGAAGCGGTAGTCGGGTAGCAGGTCAGCCGCCTGTAGCAGATACTCCGGCATCACCTCATTGTAGAAATGCTGCCGCCCCTCGGCGGGGATGTCCTTCTCGCTGGGCAGCTTCAGCCCGGCATGGTAGCAGATCGAGCGCACTAGGTTGGTGTAGTTCTTCACCTTGATGCGTTCGCCCAACTCTACGCCGCCAGCCTTAAAGCGAGCTTCGATGTCGTCGGCTATTGGACGATTGAACGTGACCAGCAGCACGCGAAATCCTTCGTCGGCTAGCCGTCGCGCCTTCTCCATCGCTATCATCGTCTTGCCCGATCCCGCACAGCCACCAATCGTCGCTTCACGTACGCCACTAAGCAGGCTGATGACAATGAACTGCTGCTCGGTGAGTTGGCTCATCTCCGCCCCTTCGCGTATAATCGCCGCAGCGAGGCCAACCGGAGGTAGCTTACGGGTGGGGGCAACCGTATCCACCAGCGCCTTGAGCGACTCGGCAGGCAGGGCGTAGCTGTGGTCGGTATGGGCCATCGCTCGCCGCACCGCTGCTTCAATATTGAACAGGTCGTGCGAGTCGAAGATCAGACTGCGGTCGCCGTCAAGCCCCAAAGCCTCGCTACCTACCAGCGTATCGGGGAAGGCAACCGCATGGCCGATACGCTGAAGGTAGAGCGAGTGGAAGCGGCTAGTGGCGGGTGAGTCGGCCAGTTTGTCGAGCAGTTTGTATTTGTTGCCGCTGGCCTGAGCAAAGGGGTTTTTGATTTGATGCACCCCGCCGCTACGGTCGCTGCTGAACCACTCGCCACCTCTACATGAGATATCACCGCCTTTCACCTCCACCACCAGCAAGCCGAGGCGGGGATGAACGATAAGAAAATCGGCCTCACCATCGCTGAGGCGGCGCTGGCCGCGCATCACCCAACGCACACTGTGCATTACCGTGAATTCGGCGGGGAGCCGATCGCGCAGGGTGTCATAAAGTACGCGCTCCGCCCAGCTAGCAGTGTCCTCAGCAATGTGCTCAGGGTACATCTTCGCCATGCAGATTACCCCTCTGTCGTATGCTCAACCCGCGCCTGACCCATGCCCATTGTCGTCTTGTAGCCCACCCCACTATAGCGGGCGAATTCGGCCAAAGCGGCCATCTGCTTGGCGCACTCGTCAAGCTCTTGTACAAGATAGGTGCAGGTGCCGAGGAAGCCCTTCTGTGTGTGCTTCGGGTAGTGTAGGGTGGCGGTTTGCAAGTCATAATCGGCCACCACCGCACGATGCTCGGCAAACTGGCCGATTAGCTCCCGTTCCACCCGCAGCGGCTCCGGCGCATAGTTGTTCCACACCCTTGCCAGGCTCTCCCAGACGAACTTGGGCAGGGGGAATAGCATCATCTGCTTGTCGCCGACGCTGAAGGCAGTGGGGCTGGCGAAGCGGAGAGTGATATAGCGCGTGGCGGAGGTGTTGGCGAGGCTCTGCCAGTCGGCATAGCCCGCCCAGCCGCTGGGGTCGGCGGCGGGGGTGGTGAGCATCCGATTCAGCGCGAACTCTGCCGCGCCAAGACGCAGGGTGATTGGGCCAGCTTCGAGGAAGTGCTGGCTGAGGCACTGCCAGATGCGCCCGCCATCGAGCAGGGTGAAGCGCAGGTTGCAGCGCAAGCCGGGGCGCAACGCGACGGTCTCTCCCTGCACCCGTATGCCAGACAGCGGCGAGACGGTGAAAGGGCGATAGTTCGGCTCATCGTGCAGCCGCGCGGCAAGTTCAGCGTCGGTCTGTTGCACCAGGTCGAGGAACAGCGCGTGCGCCTGATGCCCCATCGTCGCGGCGATAGTGGCGGTGTTGCTGGCGGTCAGTTCGAGGGTGATGGAGTGGAGGAGAGTGTTCATGTCAGTCGCTTTCCCAGTCGAAGATGTGCGTATTACGAGCAGCGGCACGCTGTGCGGCATACTTTGTGCCAATCACGTTCCGTTCGCAGGCAACGAGTAGTGCAGCGGTACCCAGCACCAGTATATACAGATGCTCACCCTCGCCGCCGAAGTCAACCATCAGCGTGTTGGTAAAGAGGGAAGTCTGCCGCTTCAGTGTGTTGAGCGAGGCAGCCTCTGGTCCACTTTCGGGTACTGCATAGAACGTAACAAAGTTGCGCCCGAACGCATCGTTTAGCTGGGGCGGCACGCCAATACCAACGCTAGACACCACGTTAAAGCCGTTGGTTGCAGCTAGTGTGCTACAATAGCGTTCCTCCCACTCCTTCCGACTCAGGTCATGCGGGCGCAGGCTAAAGTTGAGGATTAGGCGCTGATCACGGTGGTGATTAATCTGGCAGGATAGCCTCACCTCACTGCCCAACCCACCATCGAGTCGCGCCGCCCACTGCTCAAGCTGTTTAGGGCTGGCCGACCAGTCGGCATCGTAGTTCTGGGCGATGTGCAGCGCGGAGTAAGTAGTATAATCGCTGCTGGCAAGCAGGTGATCGGGGTCATAGGCGAGTGCCAACGGAGGTTGGTAGCTATCGCGGAAGTTGAAGCGGGCGGCGGCGGTATAATATTCTTCCAGCAACTGGTTGCGGTCTGCTTCGATTCGCCCTCGCTGCTGCCGGTTACGAGGGTCGCTCAGGTGTTGGGCCGCTTGCTGTGCTTCATCTTCATTAGCAACTGGTACGTTATCAGAATAATCATCCTTCGCCTGTGCTGCCATCTTCATCAGCGTGGCACTGGCTACGCCAAACTTAAACTCGCTGGCATTCGTCGTTTCAGTTTCAGCCCGCAACTCGCGCTCACGCTTCTTCAGTTCGATGTAACGACGGATGTTCCATTTCACCCGCTTGAAGCTCATCCCTGAACGGGTGTTGTAGACCTGGCCGAGCGCATTAAATAGCTCCTCCATGCGCTGGTCGCGGTCATCGGCCAAGGACTGACCAAAGCCATAAACGGGCAGGAACGCCTCGACGATTGCCCCGCTGCGGATATAGTCGTAGATGCCATTCTTCTGCGGCAGGGTCTGGTTGACTAGGGCGTTGAGTTCGGGACGGGTCAAGGTCTGACCCGCTCTATCCTGTAGCGCAACAATTAGCTCATCCGGCACTACCGCCCAGGCTTCGCCGGGGATGTTCGACTCAGGCTTGCCCAGCACTCGCCCGCCACGTCCCAGCCGCTGGATGAACTCGTCGCGGCTGCGGGCATCGAACAGCAGGAAGTCAATGTTCTGGCGCGGCCAGTTCTCGCGCTCGAAGTTGTAGCCAATATCTACTGTCGGGGTCGCCAGCAGCAGGTCGGCGCGGCGAGCGTGTTCGCGACCCGCGCCCGCCTCCGCGCCAGTCAGCCGCCCCACCTGGTAGTCGCTCAAATCATTATACCGCTGGTAGACCTGGTTGATACGCCACAACGCGCTGCTGATGATCGCGCCATGTCGCCCACTGTCCAGCCAGCCTTTGACTGCATCCCTAGTTTCTTGTCCGCCAGCAAGGCTAACCAAGCCATCAGCCAATGCGTCCGCGCTGTAGAGGCGCAGGTGCATCGGCGCGAGAGCGGGGATCCGTTCCAGGCCCACCACCTCTGCGTCGTCCGGCGCGATTCGGGCAATGTCGAGCTTGAGGTTGTCCAGATAGTGGTCAACCTGTGCGGCGGGTGTAGCGGTGAGCAGGCAGACCTGCCGCCGATCCGTCCCGTTGAAGTAGTTCCACTCGCGCAGTAGAGTGAGGAAGAATAGAAAGTTGGCTAGCTGCTTGGCATTGTAGTAGTGAAACTCGTCCACGATGATGTAGCGGAAATTGTTTACGAACTGCTTGAACAGCAGCCGCTGCTCGTGGGGGTTGCCCAAGCCATATAGTGCATAGTAGAAAATGTCGGGGTTAATGACCAGAACGTAGGGGTGGTGACCACTTACCCGCTGACCAGCATCGTCAAGCATAACGGAGCGAGGGTCTTCAATCATCTTGTCGAGTTGCTCACCCTTGCGTTGAAACTTGTCGGGTAGGTGATGGGTAGCAAGCTCCTTGACTGTCGCGGCATCAAGGCGCAGAACTAGATGGGCGAGTGGGTTGTCGGCAACAAACTTCTTTACATCGCGCTCGTGCTGGCGAAGCAACTCGTTGGTAGGGGCGATGAACAGCACGTTGGCGTTGCGGTGATGGTTGCGGTAATCGTCGCTGAGGTCGAGCAGGCGCAGCAGCGCAGCTTTGGTCTTGCCGGTGCCGGTGTTGTAGCTATTCACCACAACGTCGGCGGCGCGGGCTTGGTAGGTGCGTAGCTGGTGGTGGAGCGGGCGGCTACTCAAAGCGTCAGCAACCACCTTATAGTCGGGGTCATTGGCATCGGCCAGCGCTTCCGACTGAGCGGCAAGCTCAAGCTCTAGCATGGTTACGCTCCATAGCTCAAGCCGACTGGTAGCAGGGTGTTGGCGTCAAGTTGCCAGAACTGGCCGCGCATTGCCACATCGCGGAGTACCGGCGCAGGGTGGATATTATAGGTAGAGTAGACGAGTAGCGCGGCGGTGTCCTGAAGGTCGGCAGCGTTGAGTAGCCCGCTGATGGCGGCGTTATCGAGCGTCACCTGCTGCGGCGTAACCCGCTTCTGCCATTCCACCCGCGCCTTACTCATGAACTTACCGAGGCGGATGTAGGGCGGGAGCGTTGGCCCTTTGCCTGCGGCAATCAGGTGATCGCGGTCGAGCAGGTAGAAGCGGGCGCGGCTGCCGAGACCGAGCATACGGATGCGCCCGCTCTGGGGGAAGTTCATTGCCCGTGTCTTATCGTGGGTGGCAGCGATGGCGTTCTGGTCGAAGCGAAAGTAGTAGCTGTCGGTCTGCCCATTGAAGGTAGTGAGCGCCATCCGCAAGCTGCTGAAGCCTGCAGGGGTGACGTACAACCCTTGCTGGTTGAGAGGGGCAAAGTCATCGTGATAGCGCGGCCCGCTCTGTCCCGCTTCTAGCCGATAGGGGTTGTTGGGGCAGAGACCTAGCGCGTAGGTCAGCGCGTAGTTGCCGATCAGTGGTTCGCTCTCGAACAGCGAACCGATCTCGCGGCTGGCGAAGAAGGTATGCTCCCACAGGGTAAGGTCGGCAGGGTAGATGTGCATCACTGCCCCCTTTACTTGTAGTTGTCGCTAAGTGTTCGCAAAGCGCTGGCAATCCGCTCCGGCTCATAGTACATCGCGGCTACGCCGTCAAGCTCGGCCTGCAACTGCTCGCCAGTGAGCATCACCGGCTTGCGGCTGAACACGCTGCTGATCAGCCGCTCTGCCTCGCCTACAACTGCCTTAGCTACCGCGGCATCGGCAAGCGGAAAGTCAAGTTCGTCCTGGCCTGGTTTCTTTAGTTGGTCAAACACCGCCTGGGTCAGTTCCAGGTTGCTGAAGAGTTCGCAATCGCTGAAGGCAACCGCGACGATCTGGTTATCAACCTTACCCAGCCTGCTGGAGATCGCCCCATAGCGGCTGCTGCGCATGATGTTGCCGACCACGTATTGCAACTCGGCAAGGGTGACATCCTTGAGCGTTTCAATGTCGAGGAAGTGCGCTTGGGGCAACACGTACTCATCCTCGTTGATGCTGGTGCTGGGCGCGCCGGTTTCGGGGTTGCGCATTGTGCCGTTGTCGAAGGTAGCATTGAAGGTACGCTTGCCCGTAACCATCGCCACCGAGCCGAGCGAGTAAGCATCATCGGTCAGCACGCGGCTCTTCTGCGCCCCGCCGCCACCCGCCGCGTAGCCATAGAGGTAGCAGTCAATGCACTTCTCACAAGGCGCGTTGGTGTTGAGCATACAAACCTTGCCATCCTTGTTAGTCTTGAGTAGGTCGTGTTCACGTAGCAGTTCGCGGCCAGTGCGCCGCTCGACTGCGGTCTGCTTGCGCTTACTGATGACCACGCGGCGGATGGGGGTGGCATCTACCAAACCGGCGCTGACTGTCTCCTTGACCAAACCCTCGCCGCTGCCCTCGGTGCGGAAGATCGTCTCCGACTCGGTCTTGCGCACAATGAATAGGCTAACGTAGCGACCGCGCGGCAGGTTGCTGTACTTCGGCAGTACGTACTGCTGGTATCCCTCGAATGCTGGCATGGTGTAGCTCTCCTTTGCTGGTGTGGTGATATGGCGTCTACTCGCCCAGTGTCATTGCTATCTGGCTGATTTCCTCGGTTTGTTCGACATCGGCCTGCTGCTTCTCCTTCTGCGGCAACGCCTCGCGGAAGTAGATCAGGTAGGCGCTGCGCAGAATCTTCTCGCGCTGCAGCAGGCGGTTGACATCGTTGCCGTTGCCCTCACGCAAGACCTCATCGAAGAAGATGTTGACGTAATCCTTGATGAAATCCTGCTTGGCCTTGCCGGGCTTGAACTCGCTCTTGGCGATGCGGCGGATATGCTCGAAGATTTGCTCTGCCGAGCCATTCAGCACTACATCGCGCATATCCTCTTTCGGTTCGCGCTCCAGGTTGTCGAGGATAATGTCGAGCGGCTTGAGCAACGAGTTGCGTTTGAACGAGCCGCCCATAATGTGGTTCTCGGCGGCGAGACGGGCCATCTCCCTCAGTGCTTTCATCGGGGGCTACTCCTTTACGATTTGACCAAGCAGCGGGGCAACGCGCTTGCTCAGGCTGGTGGCGAGTAGTTCAGGGTTGCTGGCTTTGGCGGCCTTGCCCTTGCCGCTGTCACCACCCTTGACCTTCTTCTCAATCGCACGATCTACGATATGGTAAATCGCCAGCGGGTCGTCGGCAGCGGCGGTGGCGAGGTCAAGCAGCAACTCGTCGGCATCGGTGCTGGTAAGCTGGCGCGACAGTTGGTACAGCGCCCATAGCCTCTTGCTGATGTTCTCGAACGCAGCCTGGTTCTGCCGGTCGGGTCTCTCACTGCCCCAGTTGTTGCGGCGCTGCTCATACACTCGTTCGCCCTCATCGTCGCGGTAGGTTTCCAGACTGCGGTATTCATCGGTGGGTAGCAGCCAGCGCAGGTTGCGCGGGGTGCCGTCAACAAAGAAGGCGAGGCGGTTGTCGTCCATGTATTCGCCGGTGAACAGCGGCACCGGCGTGCGCGACATTACCACACGACAGCCAAAGAAGTCGGCGACCATTAGCGCGTGGGTGAGGGCGAACAGAAACTGTTGCCCATAGTTCTTGCCCGGCGCGTTGAGCGGCAGGGTCGGTGTGTTGCCTATTGCGTCGCTGAAGTTGGGGATGCCGACCCCGTTTACTTTGGTCGAGTAGCCCACAAAGTCGCCACGGTCGGCCCTGTCCATCGCGTTCACCTGACGCTTCAGCCCATAGTTCAGTTCCATGTCGAACTTCTCGCCCCAGTGTTGAAAGTAGCCGCCCGCTTGAAGGAAGAAGGCGGTGTTGTCTTCCCTGCTCGTTCCCTTCAACGCGACCCACATTGCGTCCAGATAGGTAGCGGTGAAGAAGGAGTAGGGGTAGAGGTGAAGATAAAAGCTGGTGTATTCGCCACCGTGCTTGTCGCGGTGGCTGGGCCAGGCCAGCTTCTCCAGGATGAACTGGGCGCGGCAGAGTGGGCATATATTGCGGGCTGGTTCGCGCGAGGAGCCTCCCACCAACCGATTACTGAAGTTCTGCACTCCGATGCTGCTGGGTGCGTTGGCGATTACCCAGGTCTCAGTGGGCAGCGACGAACTGCAATTGCTGCACTGGCGATGTTCGTCCTTGATGTAGCGTTCAAGCTGCGCCTTGAAGTTGCGTGGCGCGTTGCTAGGGCCAACCTCAAGATTGGTGGCAAGGTAGGTGACGAAGTCGCGGCTGTCGGCGGGAGCAGCCTGATGTTCACCCGCGAGAGCAGCAACGTCGGCTAGCAGCCGCTCAAACAGCGTGTCAACCGTGTCGCCAGTGGGATTATCGCGGGCGATGAAGTAACCGCGCCGGTAGGGGTCTACCTGGTCGGCGAGTATCTGCTGCTCGGTAGCCAGGCCAAGTAGAGCGTAGACCCGCTGCCAGGGGGTTTGCTTGCCCAGGTTGACCTTGAGATGTCCTTCGAGCAGGTTGCGATAGGCAGCCGCAAGTTCGCCGCGCTGGAAAGCATCTTTCGATAGCGGCACAATTGGTTGCGGGCCGGTCAGCAATGCGTTGGCGGATGCGGCAGTGGTGCTGGATTTGGTGGCCTCGGCGATGTCATCATGCAGTCGGGCGCTGTAGCCAGCGTGCCATTCTTCCTTGTAGCTTTTGCGCTCTACGATGCGGCGGATTTCGTACATGATGTCGCTGTAGCTGGCCCCGCCCTCAATGGCGGCGCGGTCAACCTTGATACCTACTGGGCTGGCCTTGATGAATTGGCTGATACTCGCGCCCTGCTTACCGGCCACCGCCTGGGCGACACGCTGGGCAACCGCCTCGGTGTCGGTAACAGACCAGCCAAACTGCTCGTCCGCAGGCAGCAAGTAGGCAACTCCTTCGGGGTAGTAGAGTAGATCAACGATGTGGGGCTGGCGATCGCGCAGATAGGCGACCACGCAGTTGTGGATGATGTTGCTGAGGAGACCACGATTCTCGCCCAGCCGATGCGACACCCAGCGCCAGGGTTGCTCGGCGACGGCATTGACCGACTGAAGGAAAGCCGCTTTGTGGTCGGCTTCGGCCAGGGTGTGGGAGAGATCGAGATTGTCGGCGGCGTACATCAGCTTGCCGAGTTGCACTAGCCGGTCGTAGTCCAGCACGTATAGCGGGCGATTACGGCGGTCGAGGTCTTCGAGTGGTTGCTTATCGTGCTGATGTAGCTGGGCAAGCAGGCGAATGTCCTCGATATAGCCGCGCCAATCAGTTAGGAACCGCTCGATGTGCAGCCGCTCAAGCTCCCTGCTGATGTTGGCGACGGTGGCGATCTTGGCGTAACTCTCCTTGCTGTCGCGCCCGCCGTATGGCGGTATCTTGTTGATGTCATGGACGGTGAAGGCGAGGAGCAGCAGCTGCTCCTCAAGCTCACTTATCTCGACTACGCCAGCGACGCGCAGCTTGTGCAGTACGTTGATGCCGTCCATTGCGTGGGCGTAGTAGCTCTGGCCCTTCTTACCGCCACTCTGAAAGATGTAGCGGTAGCTGGTCATCGGCCCGGCAGCAACTTCGCTATAGTAGTCGGCCAACAAGTTACGCCCCCCGTCCTCATCAGTCCCTTCCATGATGCTACTGAGCCAGCTAAGTTGTGTTTCCGGTGCAGCCATATTCTGGTTCACCTCCTGTACTTTGGACTTTGCCTGTGGGGTAATTGTAACAACCACATATGTGCAGAATCCTGCTTACTTCTGTGGGTTACAATAGGTTTGGTAAAGATTCACCGCGATCTGGCAGAACTCGGCGACCCACTCTGGCGGCTCAAGCGCAACGCAGCCGTCACCGTAGGACAACAGTATGCGACGGGCCTCAAATAGGTCGTCGGTCTGGGCGGTGACGGTGGCGGAGCCGTCGGGATGGCGCTCTACCTGCTGGTTGGCAAAGTGCTGGCTGACCGAGTTGCGGGCAATCGCCACGCTGAGGCGATAGCGGATGGTGACCGGCTGCGGGCCGATGCGCTGGTGCTGGGCTAGGATGTTGCCCGCCTGGGCGCTACCTGGGATGATGTTATCGAGGCGGTAGGGTAGCTCCTTGTTGCGGCGAATATGCCAGCCATACAGGTAGACATGACCGCCGCGATATTCCAGTTTAAGCGGTTCAACTTCGTGCTGCCGCAGCTTGCCATCGCGGGGACTGTGATAGGTGAAGTTCAAGCGCACGCCTTTGGCAATCGCTTTCTCAATCTGGGCGGCGGTTTGCTGGTCGGTTTCGCTGTAGCTGCTGAGTTCGTGCAAATTGATGGTAAAGGCGCGGCGACGACTGGTGACGCTCTTGCGTTGCTCAGCGGGCAACAAGGCGAGCAGGTGTGCGAACAGGGCGCGGATGTCGTCGGCGTGAGGGATGCTGGCTTCGGCAAAGGTGTCGAGGACGATGGTGAGGGCGCTGAGATGGGCAGGCTCCAGCGACAGGCTGAAGGGTGAGTTACGCCAGGTGTAGATGCGGGTGCGATGGTCACAGTTAATCTCGCAGCCGATTGCCCTTATCGCTGCCAGGTCGCGGCGGAACTGAGCGTGCTGGGCGCTGCTCATTGTCCGCTGGTTGGGGGTTTCAGGGGCAAGCGCACCGCACTCCACCAACGCAGCGTACAACTCGGCCTCGGTGTGGGGCCGGGTGTGCAGCAGGCTGAGGATTAATAGGCGGCGCTGATTGTTGACCCGCTGGGCGGTGGTATCGCTGCTCATGGTTACGGCTTTCTCGAACACGATGGAAAAATGACCAGGTGCTACATATTTGGGCTGCGAGATAGATGTTACTACCGTCTAGCGCGTATGTCAAGCGGTTTAGCACAGATTAGCCGAGCAATTTTGCGGCCTACTATCGAAAAGTCCACAATATGGTAAGGTTTTCGGTAAGGTAGGAGGTGAGCAGTGAGCGAACAGCAGGGTGCACCGGAGTATATCCCAATTTCCTACCTCAATGCCTATGCCTATTGCCCGCGCCGCTTCTACTATGAGTTCACCCTGGGCGAGATGGTGGTGAACGAACACGTGCTGGAAGGGCAGCAACTACACGAGCGGGTTGACCAAGCGGGCTACAGTACACGGGGCGACAAACTTCAGATGCGGCGGGTCTACGTGTGTGCGCCGAAGCTGGGGTTGGCGGGCTACTGTGATTTGGTGGAGATGGAAGGCGCGGCGGGCGATTTGCCTACCCTGGCGCGGGCGGGGCTACTCTACCCGGTGGAATATAAGAAGGGCAAGATGGGGCAGTGGCTGAACGACCACACCCAGCTATGCGCCCAGGCGTTGGCGCTGGAGGAGGCGCTCGATGTGCCAGCGGGTAGTATTGGGCGCGGCTATCTCTTCTACTTCGGCTCGGCGCGGCGCGACGAGGTGGCAATTGATGAGGCGCTGCGTGAGCGCACGCTGATGATGATTGAGGAGGCGCGGCAGGTGGCAACACTGGACGAGCCGCCGCTGCCGATTACCAACCGGCGCAAGTGCCGCGACTGTTCGCTGGAGCCGATTTGTCTGCCCCGCGAGGTGCTAGCCTTTCATGCAGGCAATATTGGAGGGAAAGATGGCGATACTATACCTGACTGAGGAGCGGGCGTGGGTGGGGCGCGAGGGTGATTGCCTGATTGTCCACATTCCGGAGCGGGACGATGATGGCGACAAGGGCGCGAGCAAGGGCAAGCGGGAGCGCAAGATGACCGTGCCGATGCTGAAGGTGGAAGAGGTGGTGGTGCTGGGCGATATTACCATGAGTACGCCTGCTTTGGCAGCGCTGCTTGAGGCGAAGGTATCGGTAACGTACCTGACGAAGTTCGGTCGCTATCTGGGTAGCCTGAGTCCGCAGCTGACCCGCAACTCACTGCTCCGCCTGGCGCAGCACGCGGCTCATGCCAGCCCTGAGCGGCGGATTATGATTGCCCGCCGGTTCGTGGTCGGCAAGCTGCGCAATATGCGTACCATCCTGATGCGCTACCATCGGCAAAGCCCCGACTCGCTGGTGGCCGCGCAAGTGGAGAGTCTGCGCCGCTGCATCAGCGCGGCGGAGGATGCGAACCTGAAGCTGGTGGATGAAGCCATCGAGGAGAGCGGGGTTGACCGCGACCCTGAGCTTGAGCCGGGCGAGGTGGCGAGCGGGCGGATGAATGGGTTGGGACCGCTGCTCGGCTGTGAGGGCGCAGGCAGCGCGGCCTACTTCGGCGTGTTCGGCAGGCTGATAAAATGCGGCTGGGCGCATGGCTTCACCCGTCGAGTCCGCCGTCCGCCCACTGACCCGGTGAACGCGATGTTGTCCTATGGTTACACCATCCTCGGCACGCAAATCGCCAGCACGGTGGCGGCAGTGGGCCTTGACCCCTACATTGGCTACCTGCACTCGTCGCGCTACGGCAAACCGGCATTGGCGCTCGACCTGCTGGAGGAGTTTAGGCCAGTGATTGTGGATGCAGTGGTGCTGGGGCTGCTCAACAATCGGATGTTGGAAGAGAAGGACTTCGAGCGTGAGCTAAACAGCGTAAAGATGAGTGAGCGAGGGCGGCGGCTGTTCCTGGAGAAGTTCGAGGGGCGGATGCAGGAGGTGATTACCCATCCCACCTTCGAGTACAAGGTGCCGTATCGCCGCTGCATCGAGCTACAGGCGCGGCTGCTGGGCAAGTACCTGACCGGCGAAGTGGACGAGTACATACCATTTACCGTGAGATGAAGGGATTAGTGATGAACGAGGCGAAGCTGGGGGCAAGGAGTGGCAAACAGACCACTTTCTACGTGGTGGCCTACGATATCTCCGACGACAAGAGGCGCACCCGGGTACACAAAGTGCTAAAAGGGTTTGGGCAGTGGACCGAGTATTCACTGTTCGAATGCTTCCTAACCAAGAAGGAGATGCTCCAGCTACGCGCCCGTCTGGACAAGCACCTCAACGCCGAGACTGACCGAGTACGTATCTATACTATCTGCGACAGCTGCCTGGACAAGATCGAGACGCTAGGCATCCCTCAGCCAGTAGAGCAGACCAGCTACGTGATATAACCATTGCGAGAGGCGTAGCTGTGGCGAGGCCACGCACACCCTCTCGCAACCTAGTTTGAACACAAAACGGGGTGTTTTGATGTTGACAAAGTCGCAGAACGGCTATATAATGGCACCAAATCGTGACCCTCTCGCAAAAAGCGCCTGCCAAGCACAGGCGCTACGTTCAGATGACCGAGCGGTTGCAGAACCTCACATCGCGTCTGAGCGATTGAAACTTTATCAAGGCTGCCGTATTCGAACACTGGCACGAAGTTGCAGAACCTCACATCGCGTCTGAG
>QHBQ01000145.1 GCA_003243865.1 Candidatus Chloroheliales bacterium
TCTACCATGAACATCAGCGCGCCCTTCAGCACGCCGATGAAAATAATGTCGCGCTCGGAGTTAGCGTAATCGGCACTGATTTGCTCACCCAGTTCTAGCACTCGCTGCTGGATCTGCTCCGCGCTGATCAGCGTCTCCTGAATATCGTCAAGCAAGTTGCGAGCCATAAGCACTCCGCGTAGGGTTGAGGGAGCGCACCGCACAATGCACCCCCCGTGTCCTTAGAGCCTATCCGAAAAACCGCTTTCGGTCCGTAGGGGCGAGCCGTTGTTCGCCCAATTTTCAGATAGGCGCTTAATCCTTAATCCTTAGTCCTTAGTCCTTAGCCCTTAATCCCGTCCGGGCCGGTGGATGATGCCTGCGTAGACGATCTGGGCCATCTCGTCGCGGCGGATATTGTTGTTGGGCCGGAAGGTGCAATCGGGGTAGCCATTGATGATGCCGTAATGGTAGGCTGTTTCGATGCTGGTGTAGAAGACGTTGGAGGGCGGCACATCACAGAAATCTGGCCCACCAGTCGGCGTGTACAACTGATAGCCACCGGCGTTGACTACCAGCTTGGTAAGCTGCCCGCGCGTAATCGGGATGTTAGGCAGATAGCAGGGATACTGCGCGTTGTGCGCGGTGCAGCCCGCGGGGTCGAAGCCACTAAGGACGCCGTAGTGGAAGCCGGTCTCGATGTAGACGTAGGCAAAGTAGCCGGGTGGCACATCGGTGAAATCCTGCCCGCCGCTCGGTGTGTACAGGATCAGACCGAAGCCGAGTACCACCACCTTGGCGAACTGGCCACGCGTTGAAGTGCCAGCGGGTGAGTAATGGGTCGGGTCGGTGCCGCTGACCACGCCGCGACAGTTGAGGTAGTGGATGGCGGTGTAGAAGACGTTGCCATTGATGTCCACGAACGGGTTGGGGCAATCAGTCGGCGTCACTGATGGCTGGGGCGTGCTGGTTGGCGGCGCGGGCGTAGCTGTAGCCAGGCCGGGCGTACCGGTTGGTTGTGGTGTGCCAGTCGCTGGCGCAGGCGTGCTGGTTGCCAGGCCGGGCGTGCTGGTCGCGGGCGGCGTATTCGTCGGTGGGGCTGGTGTATTCGTCGCTACTGGCGGGCTGGCAGTGGGAGATGGCGGGCTGGTTGCGCTGGGTTGGACGGTCGGCGTAGCGGTGGGGAAGGCGACAGTATCCCACTCCACATCGTCAATGTAGTAGTTACCGTCGAAGGTGAAGAATGAGGGGCGGCCAATGCCGATACCCACACCCAACTCTTGCAGCGGCATCGGCACCGTATCGGTGAACAGCAGCGTCAGCGTCACCCACTGGTTGGTCGGCACCCCGACGGGAGTGCCGAAGTGGTAGTTGCCGTTCGCGTCAACCGCCGCCATCGCCGCCTCGGCGGTAATCGCGAGGGTGGCCCGCAACTGGATGTGCGCGGTGATAACGTTGCCAGTGGAGACATTGCGCACGTCAACCGCCGACAGGGTAATAGTGCTGGCCGAGGTGTCGTGGATGTTGACCTGCAACGAGTGAGTGCCGCTGTAGTGCTGGGTGGTGGTGTTCTGCACGCCAATGGTGGTGGTCAGGGTGTTGGTGTTGACTTCCCAGCCCTGCACTGTGCCATCCTCAAAGTCGAAGCCAACGACAGGGTTCGTAGGGGCGACCCACAATTCGCTTCGGGCGGCTCTGCTTTGCGCGGTCGCCGCAACCGCAACGCTGACCAACCAGATGGTGGCAAGCAGCATCGCCAGGCCGAGCAGCGGGGTAAGTAGTTTACGCAAGTTTCTCTCCTTATTGCAATCCATTGACCAGGCCGGTGTATTTCTCAACCAGGGCGCGGGCATGATCGTCGCTATCGGCCTCGGCGTAGATGTGGAAGTAAGGGTTGTCGGGGTCGGGCAGGATCAGCGACCACTCGCGGCCCAGTTCGATCTTGATGCCGTCAATCTGACTGATACCCTTGCCGTTGCCGTACTGATCGTTGAGCAGGCGCATCACCCGCCCCTTGTCCTCCCAGCGGCACTGCACCTTGCCGCGCGCCATCGCAAAGGGTGGCAGCGAAGCCAGCACCTCGCTGAAGCTGGTGTTGTGCAGGGTGAGCATCTCCAGCAGCTTGGTGATGGCGAAGATGCCGTCGGCGGTGGGGTGGAAGGCGGGGAAGAAGAAGCTGCCTGCACCGTCGCCGCCAACCGTGACCCCGCTGCGGAGCGCAGTGGTCATCACCGCGAAGTTGTTGGCGCGGGTGCGGATCACCTCAGCGCCGTGCTTCCTGGCGATTTGCTCAATGGTACTGGGGGCGGTCACTGGTACGGCGACAATGCCTCCACCATAGGTGCGCAGGTGCAATTCGACCACTGCGCAGAGCGCCCTCATCCGATCAACCTGCCGCCCGCGGTCATCCACGAAGTAGACCCGTTCGCCGCCAGTATCCAGCCGCGCCCCCAATGCGGCGCGCAGCGAGTTGGTAATCGCGCTGAGGCGCTCCATACTCTCAGGGAACTGCTCTTGGGTTCTAGTGGTAGCGCTATCGTCAATGTGCGCATTTAGCTCCACCACATCGAGGTTGAGGCGGCTGAAGATACTGGGCAGCACCTGGGCCGAACTGGTGTTGGCATAGTCAACCACAATGTGGGTGTTCTGAGTGTTCTTCTGCATC